>JAGPKD010000049.1 GCA_018054125.1 Candidatus Oleihabitans oleiphilus
GTTAATAACAGTTTCTGGTTGTAAAGCAGATAAAATAACATGATTACTATCAGTGATAATAATAGACCTGGTTCTCCTGCCATAGGTGGCATTAACCAATTTTTTGGATTGCTTTGCCTCTTCTCTTAATCTTTTCATGGGAGCAGAGTCAGGGTCCAATATAGATATCACTCTTTCCGAATTTACAAAATTGCCAAAACCAATATTCATCATAAATTGATTCATAACACAACTCCTAGAATTATTCTATATTTCTTGATTGTTCTTTTATTTTCTCTAATTCATCTTTTAATTTAATAATCTTTAAAGATATATTTTTACTAATAGATTTAGCACCCATTGTGTTAATCTCTCTACCAATTTCTTGATTATAAAATTCCAATTCCCGTCCAATGGGAGTTAATTTCTTTGCAATTTGCTGTATTTGATGGAGATGACTTTTTAATCTAGTAATCTCTTCAGAAATATCACTCTTTTGAACTAAAATAGCCACCTCCATTTCAATTCTACCCTCATCTAATGAGATATCATTGCTGAATTGTTTAATTCTTTCTCTTAATTTCTGGTGATAATCTTTTAGCGATGCTTCCCTCTCTTTTTCTATTTCTGCCACTATTTTTTTCATCCTGGTAACTCTTTTTAAAATATCACCTATTAATCTGTTCCCTTCTTTCTCTCTGCTTTGTGTTAACTGATCCAGAGCCTTAGTAAGTGAAACTTTAATTGAATCCCATTGCTCTTCCTCTTCTTCTTTTTTAATAAATTCAAATATCTCTTTACAGCGCAGCAATGCTTCCAGATTAATTTCTTCCTTTAATTTAGTAATTTCTTTCAACCGAAGTAAAGACTGAAGATAAGATTGTAGTAATTCTTCGTTAAGTTTAATCTGGCTAATCTGATCAACCCCTTCAGCTATTTTTATTAAAACATGAACAGTGCCTCTATTGACTTTCTGTTGGATAATATTTTCAATTCTTTGCAGAATATCCAATGATTGAATGGGCATCTTTACTTTAATATCACAATAACGATTATTCACTGTTTTGATTTCTACTATAGAAGTAATACCCTTAACAGCAGCCTCGCTTATTCCGAAGCCAGTCATACTTTTTACCAAAGATTTCTCCTTCCCATATCTCTTAATTTAAAATCATTTTAGGTAATTCCCTTGCCTCTGTCAAATATATCAATAGAGTATATAGTATAAAGTATATCGTATAAAGTTTATAAGCATAATAGCCATCAAAACAAATTAATTAATCTTTTGATTTAACTTATTTCTTTACTAATTTATAACCCATACCTTCCATACCTACATTAAAGTAATACAATATATATGGGTTAATTTATAGAAAATGACTTGACCAATAGGTAGAAATATATTATAAATAATCTGTCATAATAATTTAATTTCAGGGGTTTTCAAGGGTAACACCCCGTCCCTTCGGGACACCCCTCTTAAGAGGGGAATTATTCCCCTGATTATCTTGCAGTATCGGAATTTCAAAAAATTTCGATACTGCAAGATAATATAAAATTATTTAATAAATAAGTAACAATATATTTTGCTTTTATTTCAGGGGATCTCAAGGGGAAGGATTCCCCTTGAATATCTTGTTGATAAACAAAGTATATTTTCTTTAAAAGGAATTTTTCTTTATTATTTAACTAGCATTAAAACTATATACTAAATACTAGATACTCAATACTAATAATAGAGGGGTTTCAGGGGATACCTCCCCTGATAAATTATGTCAATAATTTAATGAATTTATGATTTATACAAATTAAGACCTTATCTTTTAACTAGAATTTACTATATACTAAATACTAGATACTCAATACTGATAATTTAGGGGTTTCAGGGGAGGTATCCCCTGAATATCTTCTGGTCTGTTATTATCAAAAAATATGGTGATAGATTATGTTGCTAGACAGTATTGCCCTTTCTCTGGTAAGCTATGAAATTAAAAAAGAGATAATTCCAGCTAATATTGTTGACCTTTATCAACTCGGTAAATATGAAATTTTGTTCGTTTTAAAGAATAATAAGGTTAATAAAAAATTATTTTTTTCCATTAGACCTGACCGAATGGCTTTCTTCTTAAGTGAGCAAGATTTACCCTCAGATAATTTTCCCTCCTTATTTTTCAATCAATTAAAAAAATTAATTCAAGGGGGCAAGCTATTAAATATTGAACAGGAAAACTTCGACCGCATAATCAGATTAATAATCCAACCTTACCTTAAATTTGGCTCTCCCAAAGAATACCATCTGATAATTGAATTTATGGGTAAACATAGTAATGCCATATTAATAGATGAACAAGGTTATATCAAAGCTGCCTTGAAACAAATTGGCTCTGACCAGAACAGATATCGGGAAATTAAGCCAGGTATACTATATAAGTCTCCACCTAAACAGGACAAAATCAATCCTTTAACGGTCAGTAAAGAAAGATTTATAACTATACTAAAAGAAACCAGCAATTCGAAAGAAGAAGTATATTTATGGCAATTTTTCTTTAAAAACTTTACCGGTATTAGCATAAAAAGTGCCCAAGAGCTAGTAGCTTTTCTGAATTTCCCTGCTCAACAACTTCTTTCTAACTTACCACAGAAAAAGTGGGCTGAATTGTGGGAAGGCTTTATCAATTTCAGACAGAACTTACTTAATCATAATTTAGCACCGAAGATAGTGATTGATAAAAATAATGGTAAGGTGATTGATTATTCCCTGATTCACCCTCTAAAGCAAGCAAATTTATCCTATTTAACATTTGATCAGACTTCTTCCTGCCTTGAATTTTTCTTTAATCATCTGGATGAAGAAGAAAAAAAACAAGAACTATACCATACTATTAACAGGGTTTTAAATAAAAATAAGGAAAAATTAGAGAAAAAAATGATTTTTTTGGAAGAAAAAAACAAAGAGATAACCCATTGTATTCAATATAAACAAAAAGGTGAACTTATTAAAGCAAATTTATGGAATATAAAACCGGGTAGCAGTAACATAACCTTAACTGATTATTGCTCACCAGGTCAACCAGAAATTAACATAGAATTAAATCCTGATTTGCCTCCCCTGCAAAACGCCCGTAATTATTTTAAAAAATACAAAAATTTACAGAAAAACCAAGCAAGAATCAAAAAACAAATGCTGGAAAATCAGGAATCTTTACAGCAATTAAATGAATTATATTTAAAATTAACTGAAAGCAAGAATTCTCTAAAAGACTTATCCGTCCTCTACCAAAAATTAGTGCAATTAAATTTTATTGAAAAGAAAAAAGAAATACCGATTAAAGGTAAAATTATCACGACTAAAAAACCTTCTATAATCAAATTTCTTTCTCCGGACGGCTGGACTATTTTAGTAGGCAAAAACAACAAGCAGAATGAATATCTCCTAAGACATCTCTCCTCAGGAAATGATTTTTGGTTACACAATTTAAACAAACCAGGAGGGCATGTTATTATTAAAAACCACCAAAATTTAGCAAGTCCTCCTGCTACCACCCTTGATATAGCTGCTAAATTAGCAGGATATTATAGCAAAACTAAAAATAATGAAAATACACTGGTAATATATACCCTTAGAAAATATGTTAAGAAACCAAAAAATAGTAAATTAGGTAAAGTAATATATACTCATGAAAAGATGATTCCGGTTACCATTAATCATGAGGAAATTAGAAAAGAGATTGCTAGAATGATACTAACTTAAAGAACATAAAGAGCTGATAGTTGCTCTAAAAAATCATCCGGTAAAGGTGAGGTAAAACTGAGTAACTGATTAGTAACCGGATGAGTAAATTGTAAAAAGTGGGAATGTAAAGCCTGCCTTTTTATTAATATTATCTCCTTTTTTTCCTTGGCTAATCCATAGACCTTGTCCCCTACTACTGGATAACCAAGGTATCGTAAATGAACCCTAATCTGATGGGTGCGTCCAGTATACAATCTAACTAACAAGAGGGTAAATGAATCAAAATATTTAATTACTTTAAAGTAAGTTTTGGCTTCCCGACTGGCAATACTGGAAACAGCCATCTTGTTCCCATGTTTTTGGTCTCTACCTATAGGTGCCTCAATATATCCCTCCTCATCCTTTATAAGACCATGGACTAAGGTAATATACTCCTTTACTATTTTTCTCTCTTTAATCTGTTGGGTTAAGAAATGATGGGCTTGCTCTGTTTTAGCAATTATCATCAATCCAGAGGTTTCTCTATCTAAACGATGCACAATTCCAGGACGGTTTATCCCGCCTATACCCGATAATTTCCCACGACAGTGATAAAGAAGGGCATTGACCAAGGTGCCAGTCTTAACCTTAGCAGTAGGATGGACAATCATGCCAGCATTTTTATCAATAACTATAATCTGCTCATCTTCATAATAAATATTAAGAGGAATGTGCTCAGCTGTTAAAGGCAATTCCCGATTATCAGGAATACTAATGGAAATATTATCTCCCGATTTCAAAATATAACTTGGTTTTACCTTCTGGCCATTCACCAGGATATGGCCAAGCTCAATCAATTCCTTAATTCTACTTCTAGACCAATTAGCAATAACTCCTTTAGTTAAAAAGATATCGATTCTAATTTTTTCTTTTTCTAAATATTGTATTTTATCAGGAAATTTTCTAATATCTGGTGTTCCCATTTTCTCAATTCATTTATAATAGGCAATTTCTTGATTTAACAGGTTACTATTATTTATTTACTTTTTTATTCTTCCAGCCCATTATTTTCTTTTTCTTCTTCTTTATGAAATAAGAAATAAATGATTAGCAAAAAAAGGCCTATATTAATAGCTGAATCTGCAATATTAAAAATAGGCCATATTCTAAAATCTAAAAAATCAATAACACTTCCTACTCTTACCCGATCCAACAAATTGCCTAAAGCCCCACCTAGAATAAAAATAAAAGAAAAAAATACTATTTTGCTCTTCTGGGCAATCTTTGATAAAAACAGGATCAAAAATAGAATAACTAATAAACCAACAGTAATGAAAATAATATTATCAAATTTTAAGATACCAAAGGCAGAAGCTGGATTCTGGATATAAGTTATATGAAAAATCCCTGGAATAACCGGGATAGATTCCATTAACTCCATATTTCTTGATATCCATATTTTGGTGACTTGATCTGCCAGGACTACCAATAATACCCCAATAATAAAACGCATTGAGTCTCCATTTCATTGTTATAGGTTATAGATCGTTTTTTTCTTTCTCTAATACCGAAACACACCTCTGACAAACAGTGGGATAGCTAATATCCTTACCTACTGTCTCAGAATAACACCAGCATCTCTCACACTTCTGGCCGGGCGCCATTTTGATTACTATAGCAATATCCGGGACTTCTTCTCCTGGGAACATATTTTCCTCAGAAATTTGATGGGTGTCATAGAATAAATTGACTTTGGAAACAATAAAAATCATCTCCAGTATATCTTGAAACTGTAACAAATAATCATAAAGCGACTTTTCAGCAGTATAAATATTCACTTGAGCCTGCAGTGAGTTACCAATTAGACCATCTTTTCTCTTGATTTCCAGTGCTTTTAAAACATCTTTCCTTACTTTCAAGAGTATATCCCAATTTTTTTCCATTTCCATTTGAACCAGTGCAGAATCTACTGAAGGCCAGGAAGCTAAGAAAACACTTTCTTCCTGTTGTCCAATAGCAGATAAAAATTGCCATATTTCTTCAGCGGTAAAACTCAATACCGGCGCAATCAGACGGGCTAAATCAGTTATTATTCTATATAACACTGTTTGAGCAGCTCTCCTGGACAAAGAATTAGCATTCAGCACATAAAGACGGTCTTTAATTATATCCAGATAGAAGGAACTTAAATTTAAAGTACAGAAATTGTGGATATCATGATAAAGGGCATGAAATTCATAATTCTCGTAATTCTCAGTAGTTTTTTTTATCAAATCCTGTAGTTGACTTAAAATAAGCTGATCAATTTCTTCCAGCTGATGGTAAGAAACTAAATACTTTTCAGGATTAAAATCATATAGATTACCGAGAATAAAGCGAGAGGTATTCCTAATTTTCCGGTATATCTCCACTAATTGTTGCAAGATATTCTGTGAAATTCTTATATCTTTCTTATAATCAGAAGAGGCAACCCACAATCTAAGAATATCCGCTCCATACTGGTCAATAACTTCCTGTGGTGCAATGACATTACCGAGAGATTTGGACATTTTCCTTCCTTCTTCATCTACCGTAAAGCCATGAGTCAGAACTGACTGGTAAGGTGCTCGATCAAAGGCAGCTACAGATGTTAACAGAGAAGTCTGGAACCAGCCGCGATGTTGATCTGTTCCTTCCAGATACAATTCGCAAGGCCAATGCAAATCTTCTCTGGTTTGCAATACGGCAGCATGACTACATCCTGAATCAAACCAGACATCCATAATATCTTTTTCTTTTTCAAATTCAGTTCCCTGGCAATGAGGGCATCGGAATCCCTTGGGAAGAATCTCCTCAGCACTCATGGCAAACCAAGCATTAGACCCTTTTTCCCTAAACAATTTTTTAACCACATTGATAGTTTCAGAGGTAATAACTATTTCCTGGCATTTCTGGCAATAAAAAGCAGGTATAGGAACACCCCAGACTCTCTGTCGTGAGATACACCAATCGGTTCTTTCTGCTACCATTTCATAGATTTTTTCTTTTCCCCAGCTGGGAATCCATTGAACTTCATCAATAGCCTTCAGAGATTTTTCTCTAAACTTATCAACTGAGACAAACCATTGTTCAGTTGCTCTAAAAAGAATTGGATTTTTACAACGCCAGCAATGAGGATAAGAATGTTTTATCTTGCCTGCTCCTAAAAGATAACCCTTATTAGCTAAGGCCTCGATTACTTTCTTATTTCCTTCTCGATAATCAAGACCTTGAAAAGGGCCAGCATTTTCATTTAATCGGCCTTTGCTATCCAATACAGAAACAATGGGTAATTGATATTTCATGCCGATTTCATAGTCCTCCTGTCCATGCCCAGGAGCAGTATGAACACATCCAGTCCCCTCTTCTAAGGTAACATGTCTACCTAATATAATAATAGAGTCTCTTTCTAATAGAGGATGTCTACATTTAATACCCTCAAAAACATTTCCAGGTTGTTCTGCTATAACTTGATATGATTTGATTCTTATTTTTTTCATTACTTCATCAACTAATTTAGAAGCCACAATTAAATTCCCTTGCTCAGTTTTTACCAGACTATACTGGTAGTCAGGATGCAAAGTAATGGCAAAATTACCTGGTATAGTCCAGGGAGTTGTAGTCCAGATTACCACAAAAGTTTCACCTGGCTTAGCTTTGGGAAATATCGAACTTAAATTATCAATAACCCTGAACTTAACATAAATGGAATCACTTTCTTCATCACTGTATTCAATTTCAGCAGCAGCCAGAGCTGTTTCGCAAGAGGGACACCAGTAAACTGCCTTCAATCCCTTATAAATATAACCTCGCTCATACATCTTACCAAAGACTTCAATCTGTTTTTCTTCGTATTTCGGTAAAAAAGTTAAATAGGGATTTTCCCAATCACCAATAACCCCTAACCTCTTAAATTCTTCTCTTTGAATATTAATATACTTCTCAGCATATTCCTGACATTTTTTTCTTAATGCCACTGGATCAATATCGTTAAGGGTTACCTTTAATTCTTGACTTACTTTATGTTCAATAGGCATACCATGAGTATCCCAGCCTGGAACATAATAGGCGTTAAAACCTTTCATCCATTTAAATTTAGGTATAATATCCTTGAGTATTTTATTATAGGCGGTCCCAATGTGGATATGACCATTAGCATAAGGTGGACCATCATGTAAGATGAATTTTTCTCTATGCTGATATTTTTGCAATAATTTTTTGTCCAATTTAATATTCTGCCAAAATTTAAGCATCTTGGGTTCTTCTTTTGGTAAATTGGCTTTCATTGAAAAATTTGTTTTTGGTAAGTTAAGTGTTGCTTTAAAATCCATAACTAACTCCCTCTTTATCATCAGATTAGAATTCATTTTAATTATTTTGCTATAAGCTTAGGAAATTTCTCCCTATTACAAGACAAGATATTCAGGGAGCTTCGCCCCCTGAAACCCCTGAAAGAAAATACAATTCAAGAAAATGCTATCTTGTTTTACAACAAGATAATCAAGGGGCTCCGCCCCCTGAAACCCCTCAATTATCACCCTCACCTTACCTCTCCCTTCTAAGGGGATATGGTGATGAGCATAACTGTATTTAGTTTCATTAAACCATAGATATAACATCAAATTCGGTATACCTTATACGTAATACGATATACGATTTTGTCATTGCGAGGAGCCGATTCAGTAATAAGTAACCAGTAATAAGTAATAAGCAAACTAAATGCCCGATACTAACGACCAACGACTAATTTTAACGATATACGTTATACGTAATACGGTATACCATATTCACCCTCACCCTCCCCTCTCCCTTCTAAGGGAGAGGATTAGAGAGATGGTATAACAAGATATTCAGGGGGCTTCGCCCCCTGAAATCCCTCAATTATCAGTTTCAAGAAATGCATATCTTGTCTTGCTAAATTTTTTATAACAAATCAATCCTTTATATTTAGGTATCGGAATTATTGAAATTCCGATACCTAAATATATTATTTCTTATCTAAAAAGAGTATTTTATAGTATCAGAATTTTTTTAAAATTCCGATACTATAAAATAAAAACCCCTTGCCAGTAAAAGGGCAAGAGGTTAAAACTTCCTGCGGTACCACCTTCGTTTATAATTATAGTTTTCCCCATTGTTAAATAGTTAAAATTTGCTTTTTAAAAATAGTTCACTACATCGCTTTTCTAAAGGAAACTATAAAAACTTTATTAGAAGAATGCCAAACAAGTATTCTCCTATATTCTGCTTTATCGGTACAACCGTTTCGACTTACTATAAGTAGTTCAGTCAAAATTATAAGGGTGATCTTCGGTATCTTCACCTACCTACTCTTCCCTTTGCTTTCATCTTTATCAATTACAAAGAATCAGGATCAATCATTAATATTTACAGCTAAACAGATAATCTCTTAATACAAGATATTCAGGGGAAGTATCCCCTGAAACCCCTCTATTATCAGTATTCAGTATCGAGTATTGAGTATATAGTAAAATACAGTTAAGAAATAAAGAAAAATACCTTACTTCCTCTTCTTCTCCTCTCCCTTGAAGGGAGAGGGATATGGTGATGAGCATAACTGTATTTAGTTTCATTAAACCATAGATATAACATCAAATTCGGTATACGTTATACGTAATACGGTATACGATTTTTGTCATTACCAGGAGCCAATTCAGTAATAAGTAACCAGTAATAAGTAATAAGCAAACTAAATACCAGATACCAACGACCAACGACTAATTTTAACGATATACGTTATACGTAATACGATATACCATATTCACCCTCACCTTACCTCTCCCTTCTAAGGGAGAGGATTAGAGAGATGGTGTAAAAATATAAAATATATTATTTCTTATCTAAAAAGAGTATTTTTTAGT
>JAGPKD010000050.1 GCA_018054125.1 Candidatus Oleihabitans oleiphilus
CCAGAATAGTATTATTTTTCCCCTTGCGATTGGTAATACCGATGGGATGAATAGGAGGGAAATAAAGAACATTAAACCCCATCTGAGCGATTTGCGGAATCCAAGTCAGGCAATCACGAAAAGTACCATGCTTACCTGGTTGGGTGGAAGTGGAGCGAGGAAACATTTCATACCAGGCACTAAAACCAGCCCTTTTCCGATCTACAATAACCTTTAATTCTTTAGGGTAACGGGTGAGGTGATTAAAAAGCGGATATTTTTGACGAAATTCACTGTCTAACTCTTTTTCCAGTAACTTTATAACCTCGCTCTGGTCTTCACTTTTTTGAATAAGAGCAATGAGCCTTTGCAGGGCAACTTTTTTATCAGTTTCTGCCACCTTGGGAACCACTTTAGCTAAAAGAGAAATACCACTTTTCAAATCGACTGACAGATTATCGCTCCCGGTTGCTTTTTTCTGAATATCCTTCCACCAGGTAGATAAATGATCCACCAATGCTTCTATAGTATATTCGTAAACACCTAATTCGCTGACGGTAAATTCGCTCTCCCAGAGGTCATTTACTACAAATTTCATAGGTATTTTTTGCCATCCCTGTTCACCCTGTTTTCGAAAAAGTAAATAGGATTGCAACTCATCGGGTCCATCGGCATAGATATCAGCAGTAACCTTTACTCTTTCCCCTTCAATTCTTTTAATGGCAAATTCCCCGTGATTAATCTCTGGTTGTACATTTTCAATGACAACCCGCTGTTTTCCGTTGATTGTTTTTAAATTTATGATTTTACTAAATCCTTTCTCCCTGTTTTATCTACCAAGATTTACAAAATGGATTATGATTCTAAATATTTGGTAATTGATTTTAGCATTCCCTGAGCAGAGCGAGACATAGATATTCTTCTGGCTAATTCCTTTGCTCCAAATACATCCCGTATCCAGTTGGCAAAATCATTATTGTCTTTACTGACATGATAGTTAAACAGTTCCTGGTCCATATTAACCAGTTGGTCGATTAGTTCAGCCAAACATTTTAACGGTATACCATTATGCAGATAAAAATACTGCTCGATGGATGGTGCTTCCTGATAGATATCAATTTTTATATTCTTTCCAGTCATTTTTTATCCTCCTTAATTTATAATCAGACAATACAATATCTGCACCTTTGTTATTGTTGATGTTCCACAATGATGTGCTGCTGTTAAGTTAGTATGTATAGTTAGTATGTTATGGTGCCTATCACACGATTATATATGATTGATTATATTGATATTTAATAGCTCTATTTTATGGGCTTACTCTAAAAAGTCAAATACTTTTTATTTTTCCCCAGGCACACCCTTAGCGTTGAAACTTTAGATTTGTTTTTCTTATTGCTTCTTCTTATTATATTATAAGATAAAAAGCTTATAATTCAAAATTAAAAACTTGGGGACCAACAATTTCTACCTTCACCTTTCAGTAGTAAAAGTTATAATTTTTCTAAAGGGAATAGCTTTGCTATTCCCCTTTTAAAGCAGGTAATTATATTTCAGAAACAATATGGTGGATATTGGTCATCAGCAATTTTTATCTGAAGTATTATAGTAATTTTGTTTTCATTTTCGGTAAATTTGATAAAATGGTAATAAACTTTCAATTAGACCATACCAAAAAGTAGGAACATGGTCATAAGGTTAGATAAGCATATAATTTTTAAATTAAAACAATTAATGTAAGAAAATTGAATTAGCAGAAGAGCTGATATAGGATTATCTGAGGCAAAATAACATGAAAAAAATAGATTTAGCAAGGGAATTGATAAAAAATAATCTAGAGATATTTAAATGTCCAGTTTGCTCAGAGCCGATGTTACTAAAAGGTAGTTCTTTAATATGCTTAAAGAGACATTGTTTTGACTTAGCAAATAAAGGTTATCTCAATCTGTTGACCAATCCTGTTCATTCTAGATATGGCAAACAGATGTTAACTTCCAGAAAAATTATCGCTCAGCACGGTTTTTTCCAGCTACCAATAGAACAGGTAGGGAAGATTATACTAAGGAAAATAAAGAACAAAAAAGAGCAAACGAAATTTTGGATACTGGATGCAGGCTGTGGAGAGGGTTCTAATTTAGCAAGCATTCTGGCCTATCTACACAGCAAATCACCCTTCGACTTTATAGGAATTGGACTGGATATTTCCCGGGAAGGAATCTCTATTGCTTCCGGTTCTTATCCCGGGAATATATGGGTTGTTGCTGATCTCACTGCTTGTCCTTTTATTGATAAACAATTTGATATAATTATAAATATCTTATCTCCTGCTAATTATGAGGAATTTAAGAGAATTCTTAAAAATTCAGGATTATTAATCAAAGTAATTCCTGATTCAGGCTATCTTCAGGAAATTAGAAAAACTTTTTATCATCAAAAAGAAAGACAGGAGTACTGTAATGAGAAGATTATCACATTATTAGAAAAAAATTTTAACATTGTGAGTCGAAAACGGTTAATATATAAAAGAGAACTTTCTCAGGATGAGTTAATCCCCTTAATAGAAATGACTCCTCTTTCCTGGGGTATTAATAAGAAAGATATGGAAGATATAAGGAAGAAGAGATATCTGGAAATGAAACAGGTAACAATTGACTTAACCATTCTAGCCGGTAGCAAGCCAATTGGCAGAAACAATATGTTAGCCTAATTTAATTTTTATGAAAAAAATTTTTTATCCCCATTATTTGTTATATTATAAGAAATAAAATTGTTATAGAATATATGAAAAATATTTAAGGAAATACATAAATAACTAAAGCAAGAGGAATAATATGGTTTTATTGGCAAAAGAGGAACAACAGAAAAAAGATAATAGTTTATGGAGAACTCTGCTCATAATTTCCCTGTCCTATATTGCGACTGGTCTAAGTCAGAATGGTTTTTTATGTTTGCTCCCCTTTATTCGGGAAGAGTTTGACCTGACTAGAGTCCAGATTGGCTACTATTCCACCAGTTTTTTTATTAGCGCTACTTTACTGGCAATTTTTTCTGGTAATATTGTAGATAAATTTGGACCAAAAAAGAGTATCTTAGCCGGAATTGGTTGCACAGGTATAGTATTGTTCTTCTATGGCATCTCTCCTTCTTACCAGATTCTTTTAATTCTGGCAATTTTTGCCGGACTAGGTTGGAGTATTATGACCCCTGCTGTAATTAAGGGGACAGCGATAGTAGCTCCTTCAGAAAAAGAAGCCTTTTTCTTAGGAATAACCCAGGCAAGTTACAATGTAGGAAGCTTAGCCGGAGCAAGCCTCTTACCATTACTGGCAATAAATCTTGGTTGGCGAATGTCAGTACAGACTATTGCAGCTTTTGCCTTGCTAACTGCTTTGCTGACTAATATTTTTTATCCTGTACCAAAGGTTAATAATAATTATAATAATATTAATACTCAAGATACTGTCGCTATTTTGGAAAGTGAAAACCATTTAAAGGAGGTAAAGACACTATTATTTAAAGACAGCCTGTTAACTATCTTAGAAAATAAATCTTTATTTCGAATCTGTATGCTGGGTATAATATTTGGAGTATCGGAGGGTTCGGTTGTTTCTCATTATGCGGTATTTCTTTCTGAAGACCTCTCTTTAAACCCTGTAATTGCTGGATTGTGTTTTGGTACTCTCTATGTTGGTGGAGTCATTGGTCTGATTGGCTGGGGCTGGATTTCTGATCACTTCTTCAGGAAGAAGAGACAGATAGGTCTTTTTATCATATGTTCAGCTATAGGGGTCATGTTTCTAATTTTTAGTTTTTCTTTAAATACTTCTTCCATAAATACGTTTCTTATTATTATTTCCTCACTTCTTTTAGGTTTGGTGTCAATCGGATGGTCAGGTGCTTATTTTGCGGTGGTAGGGGAACTTGCTGGAGAAAGACATGCTGGCATGGCCACAGGATTATCCCTGGTTTTTATCAGGACTGGTATGCTTCTGTCACCTATCGGTTTTGGATACCTTGCCGACCTGAAAGGAAACTATCAATATAGCTGGTTCTTTTTTGGCTTGTTAATTATTGTCTTTTCCTACCTGTTCTTATCTCGAAAAAGGATCTAGCATATGATAAAGATGACAATCTCTTAAGGAAATTTGTTGAATCTGATATTCTGAACGAAGTATATGGGTAAGAGGTAGAAAAATTTCTTTACTTATAATTGTGGGGAAAAACAGGAAAAAGATTTAGCAAATCTTTCTCCTGTTTTTTGAAAAAGACATTTGAATTTGTTTTGCCTTTATTTAAATATTTTCAATCTGTTACAGCTGTTAACAACGACTACTGAACAATGAACGAAATTTTGGCATCAACACGATACCTGACCACTTCATTGTCTTCTACAATTGCCTGAAAGTTTTTAATATACACCGCCTGAATGTTTCTAACAGTTTTGGCTGCTTCTTCAACTGCTACTTTGGTAGCATCCTCCCAACTTTTATCCGATTCTGCCAGGATTTCAATTACTTTGACTACCGCCATTTTTGACCTCCTTTTAATTTTTATAATTTACTGATTTTTATGCGAGCTTAATATCCGGTTTAATTATCTTTATTATAACACAATAAATAGATATTCCCTTAAGCTATTTTCTTTATATCAAATTTTTTAATAAAATAATATTTCAGTTAAATTTGGTATATAATATAAATAATCTTAATAATACAATCTAATATAAAGGAGTATTTGAGATGGAAAAGAAATTATTAAAGTTAATGCTTGCCTTATTTTTTATTCTGTTTGTTACCAGCTCGGTCCAGGCACAATTAACTGTGGAAGAAACAAAAATCGAGCGCAGTATTGCGGTATTGGAGGAAATGGCTACCAAAAAGGAACAGGCCGGAGCTTTTAGCCAGTTGCTGGGAATGGCTGAAGGAGTGGTTATCTACCCCAGGCTGGTAAATATTGGATGGGGCGTGGGAATTATGTTTGGGGATGGTATTGCCCTGAGAAAGGACCGGAATACTGGCCAATGGTATGGACCTGCTTTTATTGAGGTTAAGACAGCTTCTGTAGGCTTACAGGCAGGGATTCAGGAGATAGCCCTGGTATTGGTATTAATGGATTCAGCAGGAGTTGATGTTTTTAAGAAGACTGATTTTGAAATAGGTGCAGATATCAGAATTTCCCCTGGACCTTTAGGGGATTCTCTGCAAGCTAATGTATCTTTGAATGATTCAATCTATTCTTACTCTTATAGTGAAGGGATTTATGCTGGTTTTTCTCTTACTGGTTCAGTAATCCATGCCGATAGCAAAGCAAACAGAAATTTTTATGGCGTAAGTATTACTTCGGAGGAGATTTTAAATAATCAAAAAGTAAATAATGAAGTTGCCTTAAAACTGATTCAAACCATCAACAGGATTAGCCAAAAAATGATATAAATTTTCTATAAATTATAGTAAATTATTCCTATTATCTTAATGCCGATGGTGGGGTGGTATCTCCATATGAAATTTTGCTAAAAAGACCAGATTTATGGAATAATAGTAGTAAGGGGTTTTAAATAGATTCAGGGGAGATAATATGGAAGATCAAGAAAAGTCGAAATTAAAAAGAAAACTTCAAAAAGAAGAACATTGGAAAATAAGAACAGATGAAGAAAAATTTCGTAATTTGACGGAAATGTTACCCGGAATGGTTTTTGAAACAGATATAAATGGTAACATTACTTTTGTAAATAAAAAAGGTGCCAAGATGCTGGGTTATGCAGTAGAGGAATTAAAAGAAAAGACCATCTGGCAAATTTTTAGCAGTCCAAAATGCAAAAATATTAAGACTAATATTGAAAATTTTCTACCACAGGAAAAAATATATCCACAAGAATATTCTTTAATAAAAAAAGATAAGAGCCTAATTCCAGTTGAAATACATGCTACTGCAATTAGAGATGAGAAGGGTAAAGTTATTGGTTTTCAAGGTATTATCCTAGATACGACCTTGCGAAAAAAGTATGAGGATAAGATCCGATACCTCAGTTTTCATGATAAATTAACTGGTTTATACAACCGTGCTTATTTTGAAGAAGAATTGCAGAGGTTAGATCATAGTAGAAATCTTCCTATCAGTATCATTATTGGTGATGTTAATAACCTGAAGATGATTAATGATACTTTTGGTCATCAACACGGTGACCAGCTGTTATGCAGTATTGCCAATGTTCTGAAATCATGTTTTAGAAAGAGTGATATCATTAGTCGCTGGGGTGGTGATGAATTTAGTATCATTCTACCACATACTTCCAAAGAGAAGGGAATTGACATTATTAGTAGGATAAACAAAGCATGCTTGAGAAAGAGTACTCTTACTTTACCACTTAGTATTTCTATGGGAATTGCCACCAAAGTTAGTGCTTCTGAAAACATAAATTCCATAGTAAGGGAAGCGGAAGGAAAGATGTATCGTTATAAAATACTTGATAAACAGGCTGCCGATGGTGTACTGATAAGCTCCCTGGAGAAGGCTTTACAAGAAAAAAAATATGAAACCAAAGAATATTGCCAAGATTTTATTGATTGTACACTTCAATTTGGCAATTATTTAGAGTTAGAAAAGAAAAGATTAAATGAACTTAAACTTCTGGCTACGATTTGCGATATCGGAAAGATAGCAGTAAGTGAAGATATTATTCTTAAAAAGGGCTGGTTAAGTGAAGAGGAATGGGGAGAGATTAGAAGGCATCCCGAGATTGGTTATAGGATAGCCAGATCATCCCCTGAATTATTTAATATTGCTGAGGCAATTTTATATCACCATGAATTCTGGAATGGCAATGGTTATCCCCATAGAATTAAAGGTGAAGATATTCCCCTCCTTGCTCGAATTATTCATATTGTAAATGCTTATCAGGCGATGACCCATGAACGACCTTACCGTCGAGCAATGACCAAAGAAGATGCCATCCAGGAATTGAGAAAAGGACAGGGAAGTCAATTTGACCCGGAATTGACCGAGAAATTTATTAGCATGATTAGCTCTTCCAAAAATTAAATTCATTAAAATACTTTCCATAATTCATATCTGTCTTATCTTAATATAATTATATAAAAAAAGAAAACACAGGAAGGAGAACCAATATGTCTACCAATATGTTTATTAATTTAAGAAGTGATACCCAGACCTTACCTACGGAAGAAATGTTAGAGGAAATGAGGCATGCTCCGTTAGGTGATGATGTTTTTAGAGAAGACCCCACCGTTAATAAATTAGAGAAACTGGCTACAGAAAAACTGGGGAAGGAAGCAGCACTATTTGTAGCCAGCGGAACAATGGGAAATCTATGCGCCTTGATGAGCCATACCCACCCTGGGGATGAAGTAATACTGGAAGCAGATTCTCATACCTACTATTATGAAGTGGGTGGATTTTCCGCTCTGGCTGGGCTTTCTCCCAGACTGGTACCTGGAGAAAATGGTATTATGACTGTGGAAATGATTAAAAAAGTAATAAGGCCTAAGGATATTCATTTCCCGCCATCTGCTTTGTTATGTATCGAGAATACTCATAATCGGGGTGGTGGAACAGTTTATCCCCTTACCTTGATGGATGAAATTGCCCAATATGCCCATGAACAAGGGTTAAAAGTGCACGTAGATGGTGCTCGAATATTTAATGCAGCAGTTGCTTTAGGGGTAGAGGCTAAAGAATTGGTTAGGAATGCTGACTCTGTCATGTTCTGCTTATCAAAAGGACTTAGTGCACCAGTAGGTTCTATGCTGGTTGGAGAGCGAGCCTTTATTGACAGAGCCAGAAAAGTAAGAAAGATGCTGGGAGGGGGTATGAGGCAGGCAGGGGTATTGGCAGCGGCTGGAATTGTGGCATTAGAGAAGATGATTGACCGTCTGGCAGAGGATCATGCCAACGCCAGGTATATTGCTGAGGAATTAGTTAAAGTAAATGGTATTAAGATTAATTTAAATACTGTGCAAACCAATATGGTTTATGCTGATATTAGCCAGTTAAAAGTTTCAGTTAGCAGGTTATTTGAATTGTTAAAAGAGCAGGGTGTATTGGTATCACCTGTTCCCCCAGATAAGATTCGATTGGTAACAAATCGTCATGTATCGAAAGAAGATGCAGGTCGAGCTGTAGAGATTATCAAAAAAGTCATTGAGAATAACCTTGAAATAATATAAAATATATTAATTTTTTAGGAATTTGAGGTGAGCTTTGATGATTCAGGAAGATAGAATTTCCTATCTTAATGAAAAGGATGAGCAGGAAGGAAGATATATTATTTACTGGATGCAGGCTTCCCAGCGTGTTAAGTATAATCAGGCCTTAGAAACTACCATCAGGATAGCAAATAAACGTTCCTTACCAGTTTTGGTCTATTTTGAAATAACAACCAGTTTTCCAGATGCCAACCTTCGTCATTATTATTTTATGCTGGAAGGATTACAAGAGGTAAAGCAAAAATTAAATAATATGGGAATACAAATGATAATTGGTAGCCAGGATAATAGTAGATATTCTAATTTAGCATCTCTGGCTAAAGAAGCAGCAATGGTTATTACTGATTGTGGATATCTGCGTTTTCAGACTGAGTGGCGGGAAAAGTATGCCCAAGATTTACCCTGCCTTATGATTCAAGTGGAAAGTGATGTGGTAATACCAGTAGAAAGTATTTCCTCCCAGGAGGAGTTTAATACCGGTTCTTTTCGGGTAAAAGTACATCGTTGGTTAGCAGATTATCTGCAACCAATGGATATGAGTGAACCTCGAGAATCTTCCCTTGATTTTAGAATAGCCTCCTTTCCGATAGAGGATTTAAAAGAAAGCATTAATCAATTAACAATAGACACTTCTGTCCCCCCTTCCTCATTATTTCGTGGTGGCGAAAGTAAAGCAGAAGTATTTTTAGATAAATTTATCAGTGAAAAAATATTACGTTTTGAATCTTTTCGAAAGGACCCCTCTAAGGATTTTTTGTCTCATATGAGTCCTTATCTTCATTTTGGCCAGATATCCCCCCTGTATATAGCACTTAAGCTAAAAGCAAAGGCGCCTGCTGAGGCATATCGCTATTACCTGGAAGAATTAATTGTCAGACGTGAGTTAGCCATTAATCATGTTTTTTATAATAGCTATTACGACCAGTTTAAAGGATTACCAAGGTGGGCTAAGAGTACCTTGGAAAAACATCAATATGATACCAGAAAAGTAGTTTACTCTCTGGCAGAATTAGAACACGCTCTAACTCATGACCCTTACTGGAACGCAGCGCAACAGGAAATGATGATTTCCGGAAAGATGCATGGATATATGCGTATGTATTGGGGGAAAAAGATATT
>JAGPKD010000051.1 GCA_018054125.1 Candidatus Oleihabitans oleiphilus
ATATATAGTTAGTCATTGGTATTTGGTGTTTATTAATATCGGAATTTCAAAGAAATTTAATATTATAAAGAATAATTTCGGAATAAGGATTTATTTAAAAAATATCAAAGATAAGCTATTTAAAGAGAATTAATAAATATTAAATTGCTGTTAATTCAGGGATTCCTAAAAATGGGGAAATTTTCCTTTAAAACTTTGTTTGAAAAATATTGAACCAATGACCAAGGACTAAATACTAACGATTTATTAAACGTTATACGTAATACGATATACTATATAATACTAGTTTTAAATGCCGGGATGGCGGAATAGGTAGACGCGCCAGCTTGAGGGGCTGGTGGGCATAATGCTTGTGGGGGTTCAAATCCCCCTCCCGGCACCAGAAAGATATTATATAATTATGGAATACAATGTAATAAGCTTGCTTTTTTTCATAAATAATTAGAGGGGTTTTAAAAGCTCCTTTTTTATTTTATAGTATCGGAATTTCAAAAAATTTCCGATAATAATAATATAAAATATTCTTTACTTAAATCAGGAACAATACATCTTAACACTCTCCCTTAGAAAGGGAGGAGAGATTACTAAAAATTTTATCTTTAATATTAAATAATAAAATGCATGAAAGATCTGTTGCCAAAAATTTATTAGATATTGTTCTCCATAATGCCAATAAAGATGGGAAAAAGTATAAAATAAAAACCATAAACATTGTTATTGGCCAGTTTACTGTGATTAATGAAGACCTTTTAGTTGATTCTTTTTATCAATTATCTCAATCAACTTCAGCCGAAAATGCTATCATTAATATTACCCATTCTCCATTAGAAGGAAGATGTCAAGATTGCCAGAGCAAATTTGAAATAAATAAAAATGAATTCCAATGTCCTTTTTGTAACAGTCATGATATTCAAATAGTAAGTGGGGATGAATTATTTGTCCAGGATATAGAAGTGTTATATTATTAATATTATAAATAAAAATTTTTGCTAAAGAAATTTTGCATTATTGATTCAAATATGTTATACTTTCAGCTGTTTTGGAATAAAGAAAGTTTAGGTAGAAGAATATTTCCACTTAATTTTACCGGTCATGGTAAATTGAAGAAATACAGACTGATAGTGAGGTGATGTAATGCTCTCTTTTATTGTTACTTTTCTGCTGAGTTTTGTCGCTTATTTATTCTTAACTGCCAGCCAGGGAGAGATTCTGGGATTGTGGAGTAAATATGAAATAATAGCTGCAGTTATTGTTTCATTGGTTGTCGCTGTTATATCGACAAAAGTCTTGTTTCAAAAAAAACAATTCCGTTTATTAAATCCGCTGAGATGGTTCATTTTTTTGTTTTACTTAATTGGTCCCTTTTTTATTGCTCTGGTTAAAGCTAATCTTGATGTTGCCTACAGAGTTATAACTGGTAGGATTAACCCGGGCATTGTGAAAATATCCCCCAATTTAAAGACTGATGCAGCTATTACTTTACTGGCAAATTCAATTACTTTAACGCCGGGTACACTCAGTGTAGATATAGATGAAAAAAATAATGATCTCTACATCCACTGGATTAATGTAACCAATATTAAACCTACCATAGAAGATATTTGTGGTAGTTTCCCAAAATGGGTCAGGAGGATTGCAGAATGACTCAATTGTTGAATCTTTTTTTGGTTCCAGCCATACTATTAATTATATTTATGTTGGTTTGTTTGTTTCGCCTTATTGCCGGGCCAACAATTCCTGATCGAGTGGTAGCTTTAGATACTATCAATACTTTGGTTGTTGCTGGAATGATATTGTTTGGTGCTGCATTTGAAGAGGTAATATATGTGGATATTGCGATTGTATATGCCTTGTTGTCTTATATCTCCACATTATATATCGCGAGCTATTTAGGGAGGAGGTCGAAAGATAAGTGACATTTTTATCAGTTATATTATTTATATTTCTTTTAATTGGAGTAGTTTTTAATGGATTGGGCACCTTTGGTTTGATGCGATTTCCCGATGTATACACCAGAATGCATGCTACTACTAAATGTACTACTTTTGGCTCTATATTTACTTCATGGTCAGTTATTATTTTTGGATTTTACTTTTGGAAAGTAAGCGGTGACTCTAAGTATGGTGTTTTAGCATTACATACTCTTCTAGCTTTAGTTTGCCTGGTTATTACTAATGCTACAGGAGCTCATGCTATTGCCCGAGCAGCTCATAGAAGTGGAGTTATGCCCAAACGGGCGGTTATTGATGAGTTAAAGGAGGCTAACTTAGAATGAGTTCATTGATAGGTTTAGCCCATGTTGTCATATTGGTAATTATAATTATTGCTGCTTTTTTAGCGGTTGTTTATAAAAATATATTACATGCAGTTATTGCTCTAGCAGTGGTCAGCTTATTGCTCTCACTAGAATTCTATTTATTACACGCCCCGGATGTAGCAATTGCTGAGGCTGGAATTGGAGCAGGATTAACTATGGCCATCTACATCTTTGCTATCCAAGCAACCAGGAAATAAGGAGAGAAAAATGAGAAAAAAATTTATCTTTGGATTAGCTTTTCTTTTTTTTGTAGCTTTTATGATTTTAACTGCTTTTAGTATGCGACTTTTTGGAGAGCCCATTTTTACCGAAGTTGATGATTATTATATTCAAAATGCACAGCTTGAAGCAGGCGCTAACAATGTAGTAACCTCTATTGTATTTGATTATCGTGGTTTTGATACCTTGGGTGAAGGCACAGTTTTATTTACTGCCATAATGGGAATAGTGGCATTATTCAGGGAGGTGGTTAAATGAAGGAAATGTCTCGCATTGTCAGAACAGTAACTACTCTGATGTATGGTTTTATTCTTGTTTATGGTTTTTATGTTATTTTACATGGTCATCTGACTCCTGGTGGAGGTTTTCAAGGTGGGGCAATTGCTGCCTCGGCATTTGCTCTGTTACTAGTATCTTATGGTAATCAGGGAATAAAAAGTTTTATTGACCAAGATGTTCTTTCTTTATTTGAGAGTCTGGGATTGGTTCTTTTTATATCTTTTGCCTTTTTAGGTCTTGGTAAAACCTTTTTTTATAATTTTTTGGCCAATAGCGGAGGTCTATTCGGAAATAAGAGCATTATTGGAATTAATCCTGGTGACCTGAATACAGGAGGTACCATAACAGCCATGAATATAGCCGTTGGTATAGAAGTTTTAGCAGGATTGGGAGTAATTGTTCTTACCATGTCCGCTGCTTCTTATATTATAAAGGGAAAGGAGAGTTTGTAATAATATGATTGGTAATTTCCCTTATGTAGCGGTTGTAGTTTTAATAAGTTTAGGAATTTATACGGTAATTTTTAAGAAGAACTTGATCAAAATCGCGATAGGTATTTCATTAATTGAATGTGGTGCCAATTTATTTCTCATTACCCTTGGCTACAGGAAAGGAGCTGTAGCACCGATATACACAATGGCACCCGAGGGGACTGAGATGGTTTTACCCACTCCTCAGGCTTTAACTTTAACCAGTATTGTTATTGGTGTAGCAACAACTGCCTTGGTTCTTTCCATTGCTATGATAATTTATAAACAATATGGAACACTGGATGCCGAGGAAATGAGGAGGTTAAAAGGATGAATAATATTTTGACACACGCTCCAGCCTTAGTGGTAGCTTTTCCTCTACTGGCAGCATTTTTGACACCAGTGATAGGTCGTTTTAATCGCAAAGGATTGGGATGGTTTGTAACCATTATTCTGGGGTTATCCTTGGTAATGACTTTACTAATGGCGAGTCATGTACTTACTGAAGGACCTATCATTTATGTTTTTGGCGGGAGTGAGCCAGGATTAACACTTCCTTCCGGTTATACTGTTCCTATACGAATCATCTTTCAGATTGACGGTATGGGAATTTTCATGGGTATTATTACTGCTGTAGTCTCTTTTTTGGGAGCCGTTTATTCTATCTCCTTTATGCAGCAACATAGTGGGTTGGAAAAATATTATACCCTCTTGCTTTTATTAACAACAGCAATGTATGGTATGGAATTTACTGGAGATATTTTTAACTTTTTTGTTTTTTTGGAAGTTGCCTCTATTGCTTCTGTGGCTCTTATTGCTTTTCGGAGCAATCTTTCCGGAGAGCCGGCCGAAGCTGGTTTTAAATATATGGTAGTTAGTTCTATAGCTGCCTTAATGGTTTTATTTGCTATAGGATTATTTTACGGACAATATGATGTTCTCAATATGGCAGCAATTGCCAGTGTTATGCAATTTACTCAACTGGATAAAATTGCCTTAATACTACTGGTGACTGTTCTAGCTATGAAAGCAGGTTCAGTTCCCATGCATATGTGGACCCCTGATGCCTATTCGGAAGCCCCTGCCCCTATAACTATGATCTTAGTTGCTGCCAGTCAAGCAAGCTTATATGCCCTTTTCAGGGTAACTTTTTCTCTCTATAACATTACCCTAAATACAGTAGTCATAGGCTGGATTATTATTATTCTGGGAGTACTTTCCATGTTTATTGGAGTTACCATGGCTATTATTCAAAAAGATATCAAACGATTAATGGCTTATCATGCTATTTCTCAGACTGGTTATATGCTTTTAGGAGTAGGAGTAGGACTGGCTGTTTTAGCAAATCCGGTAGCTTTAGAAAGCTTTGGGATAAAGGCTATGGAAGGAGGAATCTTCCATATCATGAACCATGCCATGTATAAGGGTCTCTTATTTTTAACGGCAGGTGCCTTATTCTACAGGACGGGGACCAGAGACTTAAATAAGATGGGCGGTTTAGCCCACAATATGAGTTACACTACTATTTTTTTCATAATTGGGGCAGCTGCCATTGCTGGTATTCCACCCTTTAATGGGTTTGCTTCCAAGCTGATTATCTATGAGTCAGTTTATCAATTTAATCCGTTATTATCGATTATTGCTATGTTAGTTAGTATTTTAACCTTAGCTTCTTTTGTAAAGGTGTTCCATAGTGCTTTTTTAGGACCGAAGCTGGAGCAATATCAGAAAGTAGAGGAAGTGCCCAAAAGTATGGTATTGGCCATGGCTACCTTAGCCTGTATTATTGTGTTTTTTGGATTATTTCCTGATGTCATTGTAGACAATTTGGTCCATCCGGCAGTTATGGCTTTAATCAATCAAGCAAATTATACTTCCGCGATATTGGGAGGAATGTAATATGAATATCGGTTTATTAGAAACAGGAAGTGGTTATTGGCAGGCAATCGTCTGGGTAATAATTACGGTAGTCATTGGAATTGGCGTTTTATGGTTACGAAATAAAGGGAAAGAGGAATATAAAAAGAATACCAATCAGACTAAACCATTTCTTTCCGGTAATCCTGAGCTAACCAAAGAAGACTCTCATGTTGGTGCCAGTCATATCTACTGGGGATTTACTGAAGCATTGAAACAATATTATCAGCCTTTAGTTAATCTACATACCGGGAGTATTAATGATTACAGCGGATGGGTTATTTTGGTTATGGCTATTATCTTTATTGTAGTAGGAGTGAGTTGAGGCAATGAAATTAGATAAATATTTAGATCGTTCTTTGTGGGTATTCCATCTGAATACTGGTTCCTGTAATGGATGTGATATTGAAATTGTCGCTTTATTAACACCAAGGTATGATGTAGAAAGATTTGGTATCAAGCTGGTGGGAAGTCCGAAACATGCCGATGTACTACTCATCACCGGCCCCGTTAATAGAAAGATGTTACCAAGATTAAAACTAATATATGAACAGACTCCTGACCCCAAGGCAGTTATTGTAGTGGGTACCTGTGGTACCAGTGGGGGTGTTTTTTATGATTCTTATAATGTCGTAGGTCCTGTAGATAAGCATGTTCCTGTGGATGTCTATGTTCCTGGTTGCCCAGCAAGGCCGGAAGGTATCATCAATGGTGTGTTAAAGGCCTGGCTAAAACTGGAAAGGCTGAGAGGCTTATCTGGTAAGGAAGTTGAGCAAAAAATAGAAGAGGTTAAGGCCTAAATAAAATGAGAAGGTCAGATGATAATAGTATGGAATATTATAATAATCCTGAAGATTTATTATCTTATTTACAGGAAAATTTGCCAGAATCTATTTTAGATAGCCGTATTGATTCTAAAAAAGCTGGAGTTAAGCAGGAAGAATTTCATAATATTTGGATAGAGGTAAAAAGAGAAAAATTCAGGGATACCGTAAAGTTGTTAATGAGCTTACAATATCCCCACATAGCCATCATTGCTGGGAATGATACTGGCCAATCAATTGAATTAATTTATCTGTTTTCCATTTTTTATGGAGAAAAATTTAAAGAAATATCCCTTAATGTAA
The DNA here is from genome assembly GCA_018054125.1 of Candidatus Oleihabitans oleiphilus. Classification (GTDB taxonomy): domain Bacteria; phylum Atribacterota; class Phoenicimicrobiia; order Phoenicimicrobiales; family Stramentimicrobiaceae; genus Oleihabitans; species Oleihabitans oleiphilus. The sequence goes on from JAGPKD010000051.1 coordinate 6,330, forward strand.
AAGTTAGCTTAGACAGAGAAAATCCTTCCATTAGAAGCATTACTGATTTAATTCCGGGAGCTCAAACCACAGAAAGAGAAATTAAGGAGATGTTTGGGGTGGAATTTGTAGGCCTCCCGGATATGCATAATATCTTTTTGCCCTATGACTTTCCCAGAGATATCTTCCCTTTACGAAAGGGTCAAAAAGGTTTAGACGAATTGGTCCAAAAGGAAAGTGAGGGTGATAAAAATTGAGTAAATCTACTGCTTATAAAGTACCAATTGGTCCTATACATCCTTCTTTAGAAGAACCGATGACTTTCAATTTTGAAATAGCTGGTGAAAGAATTCAATCAGTAGATTTAGCCCCAGGTGATAATCATCGAGGGATTGAATTTATGGGAAGGAATAGGAATATAGTACAGATTATTTATCTGGCAGAAAGAATTTGTGGAATTTGTTCTACTTCTCATCCCTTTGCTTTTTGTCGGGCAGTGGAAAATGCTGCTGGCATAGAAGTGCCACCAAGGGCTGAATATATCAGAGTAATAATTGCGGAATTGGAAAGGATTCATTCTCATATTTTATGGGCAGGGGTTGCTGCTCATGAATTGGGTTTTGATTCAGTTTTATATCTCTCCTGGAAAGTAAGAGAAGAGGTAATGGACTTGTTAGAAATAATTACCGGTAATCGTGTTAATTATGGAATGTTTATGATTGGGGGAGTGAGAAGGGATATTACTGAGCAACAAATTCCCAGAATTAGAAAAACAATAGAATATTATAAAGATGTTTATCAGAAATTAGAAGACGTTTTTCTCGATGATCCCAGTATAGCGGTAAGAACTAAAAACGTTGGTGTGTTAACTTATGAGGATGCTTTGAGGTTAGCAAGCGTAGGCCCCACTACCAGAGCATCAGGGGTAAAAAAAGATATAAGACAGGATCAGCCTTATTCTGCCTATGCTGACCTGGATATCAAGGCAATTACTCCTGATATGCATACTGGTGAGGTAAATGGTGATGTTTATGATCGTATTATTGTGAGAGTGTTAGAAGTTCTGCAATCAGTCCAGATTGTGGAATACTGCCTTAATCACTTACCTGAAGGGGAGATTCTGTCCGAGCCGAAGATTGCCAAACTACTGGCTAACTTAAAGAAGGTAAAAGGAGAGGGTGTAGGCAGGCATGAGGCTCCACGTGGTGAAGTAATTCACTATGTGAAATTAAATGAATCAGAAAATCCGGAAGTTTGGAAAGCAAGAGCACCAACCTATAACAATTTAATGTCCTGGGTACCTATGTTACAGAATCAGGAGGTAGCAGATATTCCCATTGTCATTGCTTCTATTGATCCTTGCATTGGTTGTATGGATAGAGTTACCCTTACCGATTCTGAAACTTATAAGCAGCAAGTATTAACAAGGGAAGAGCTTAGACGGTTAAGTATTGAAAAAACCAGGAGGATGTTAAAATGAGTGGAGGCAGTATCATAATTTTTATACTCAAAATCTTTGCTGCACTAATCATTGCCTTATTAGGTATAGTTATAGGACTGTTTTGCAAGGGTATTGATCGAAAGTTAGCAGCTATGATGCAATCTCGAGTTGGACCTCCTATCAGACAACCTTTTCTTGATTTCTTCAAATTGATGATCAAAGAGAATATTGTTCCTGATAATGCTGTTCCCTGGATTTTTAATGGTGCACCAATTCTTGCTCTGGTATCAACAATTAGCATTTTATTCTATATTCCTTTTGGACCAATACCGGCTTTATTGGGAAATTCTGGAGATTTGGTATTGATTGCCTATCTACTGACCATACCAGCAATTGCCCTGGTAGCAGGGGGTTTCTCTTCTGGGTCTACTTATGCCAGTATTGGAGCACAAAGAGAGATGGTATTGATGATGAGTTATGAATTACCTTTGGTTACCATTATTATTACTTTAGGTTGGAGATTAAATTTAGCTTACCCAGGATTAAAGGTATTTTCCTTGGCTGCTTTAAGTACTAATCCTATCTGGAGTTTAGTTGGTCCTTTAGGTTTTATTGGTGCTTTACTTTTACTTTTTACCCTGGTTATAGTGACACCGGCAGAGTTATCAATTGTTCCTTTTGACATTCCTGAGGCAGAAACTGAGTTGGCTGGGGGCGTCTTAGTAGAGTATTCTGGGAGAAATTTAGCCTTATTTCAGCTTACTAATGCGGTAAAAATGGTGGTAATGGCAGCTTTAACTGTGGCTTTATTTTTTCCCTATAATATAGCACCATTATTCTCTTTAAGCGGCATTTTAGCATCCGTGGTGGATATCTTATTCTTTCTGGTTAAATTGATTATTGTCATATTCTTTGAGTCTACTTTTATTCGAGTTGCCGTAGCTCGTTTAAAAATTGATCAAGCCTCAGTAGTATACTTGATATTTCTTTCGGCAATAGGTTTGCTTGGTTTATTGTTCATAGCAATGGATTATATTATCTAGTATCGAAATTCTTTGAAATTTAAATATTACTCTAAACATCCTTATCTCAAATAGGAATAGCGTAAATATGCTATGCTTTTACCCTAATCCTTTCCCTTAGAAGGGAGAGGGAAGGTGAGGGTGATAAATAGTTATCAGTTGGTAGTTAACTGTTTTCAGACTAAAGATGCGGGTATAAGTGGATGAGATTGCTTCGTCGCTTTGCTCCTCGCAATGACAAAATGGTATACCGTATTACGTATAACGTATATCGTTTAAATACAGTTGCTGTTCGGAAGTTATTTAAGGGGTTCTCAAGGGTAACGCCCCGTCCCTTCGGGATACCCCTCTTAAGAGGGGAATTTCCCACCTTGATTATCTTGTTGCTAAAACAAGATAGCTTTTTTTAAAAGGAATTTTTCTTTATTTTTTAACTAACTTTTAAACTATATACTAAATACTATATACTCAATACTGATAATTCAGGGGTTTCAAGGGGCGGAGC
>JAGPKD010000052.1 GCA_018054125.1 Candidatus Oleihabitans oleiphilus
TCAAAAATTCCGCCTCGCTGATAATCTGTACTCCTAATTTTTGAGCTTTCTCATATTTACTGCCAGGATTCTCGCCTACTACCACAAAAGATGTTTTCTTAGAAACGTTTTCTGAAACTTCTCCTCCCCTGTTAATCACTGCCTCCTTGGCTTGCTCTCTAGTTAGAGTTTTTAATTCACCAGTAAACACAAAAGTTAAACCCTGAAACTGTTTTGAAGTCTCGCTAGGAACTGCTAAAATAATTACTCCTTTTGTAGCTAATTTTTTCAAAAACTCTATATTGGTCTTATCTTGAAACCACTGCACAATTGCTTCAGTAATAACTGGACCAAAATCTTCAATTTGCGCTAGCTCATTAACTGTTAAACTAGAACCTAACTTAATTAAATCTTCGAGACGCAAAGTAGCATCTTGAGCTTGGGGTATTTTTGTTTGTAAATATCTGGCTAAAAGCAAAGCATTTTTTTCACCTAAATGAGGAATACTTAAACTATAAAGAAAACGATTAAAGGATATTTTTTTATTATCATTTATGGCTTTAATAATATTTTGGCTAGATTTTTCTCCATATCTCTCTAAAATAGCAATATCTCCTTCTTTTAAATCAAATAAATCGGCGGCATCCTGAATTAAACCCTCGTCTAATAAACGGTTAATAATTTTAGGACCAATTCCTTTCATTTCAAAAGCACCTTTGCCTACAAAATGATAAAGTCTTTCTGCAAAACGAGCCGGACATTTTTTATTAGGACAACGCACAATAATTCCACCTTTATCTACCACTGTTTTAGCATGACAAATAGGACAAAATTGAGGCATTTTAAATTCTTTTTCCTTACCAGTTCTGAGATGTGGCAACACTTTAATTACTTGAGGAATAACATCGCCAGCCCGACTAATAATCACGGTATCACCAATCTTCAAACCCAATTTTTTAATTTCTTCTTTATTGTGAAGAGTGGAACGGCTTACTACTACTCCTCCCACCTCTTTTGGTTCTAAAATGGCTACCGGTGTTAAAACTCCCGTCCTTCCTACCTGAACCACAATATCTTTCACAATAGTAGTAACTTCTTTAGGAGGAAATTTATAAGCAATTGCTCCCCGAGGAGCTTTACCAACTGTTCCTAGAGATTCAAATAATTTATTATCATTAACAATCACCACTAAACCATCAATTTCGTAAGGCAATCTTTCTCTAATTTTAGCTAGTTCATCATGAATCTGAAAAATTTCTTCTAAGGTTTTTACTCTTTTATTATCAGTATGAGTTTTAAAACCCAAATCTCTCAAAATTAAATGCTTTTCTTCGTGAGTTTTAGCACCTAAATCAGTAATTAAATCATAAGCATAAAAAACCAAATGCCGTGAAGCTGTTATTTGAGGATCTAATTGCCTTACAGAACCAGCAGCTACATTTCTGGGATTGGCGTAAAGTGGTAAGCCTTTCGCTGCCTGCTCTTTATTAATACGTTCAAACTCTTTTTTAGTAAGCAACACCTCCCCTCTTACTTCTACTATTTCTGGCAAAACTCTGGTTTCTCTTAAACGCAAAGGAATCGATTCAATGGTTTTCAAATTTTGAGTGACATCCTCGCCAATTTTACCATCACCTCGAGTAGATCCTAAATTAAAAATTCCATTTTTATAAATTAAAGAAATAGCTAAACCATCAAATTTGTGCTCGCAATAAAAATCAAGACGCGATTTCTCTGGTACTAATTTTGAAAGCCTTTCATACCAATCTCTCATGTCATCCTGAGAAAAAGCATCATTTAAAGAAATCATCGGTACTTCATGACGTACTTTTTTAAAAAATTTTAGAGGTTTACCTCCTACTCTTTGGGTGGGAGAATCTGGGGTAATAAATTCAGGATATTGCTGTTCTAAATCAAAAAGCTCTTTCTTCAGGGAATCCAGAGCTTCATCAGAAATTAGAGACTGATCTAAAACATGATAAGCATACCGATATTTCTCTATTTCTTTTCTTAACAGTTCTATTCTTTTTTTAGCTTCATCTTTAGTCATGCTAAGGTTGTTAACCCAGCCCTTTGAAGAACTGAATTATTATTTAATATATTTTTATTTTTTATTTGTTTCTGATAATTATTATGATGTTGTTATCTACCAGTCCAAAGGGCTGGGTTACTACAACATTGAGCACCCAGCACATAATCTTATAGACTATATTTTAATCGTTCTTTTAATCTTCTTTTAGTTTGACCATGTTCTTTGAGCATTAATTCTCGTTTTCTAGCATCTTTATCGGATTTATAGGCTTCATAATAGATAAGTTCTGGATATTTATTCTTATGCTCCTTCAGTCTCCTTTTTAAATCATTAGTATAACCGATATATAATTCCTTGGTAAGTTTGTTTTTCAAAAGATAGACATAATACATAAGATTATGTGCTGGGTAAAGGTTTTGTTACTGCTCAGGCTTCTCCGCCAGCTGGCGGATTGCCTTCGCAGACAAAGCCCTTTAAAAATTTACTTCAATTCCTCTCTTGACCGCTCTCCCACTGGTACCTACCATTCCTATGCATTGAATTTGGGTAGTAGTGGTACTACAAGTAAAAGAAGTTTCTTGATTTAAATTACCAGAAGCCGGCTGAACATTAGTATTAGTAATTATATTATAGAGCTGTCCTTCCATACCACTATCAGCTGCATAAAACGCTTTAATAGATTGGCTGGTATCAAAACTAGCCTTCAGATCTCTAGTAAAAAGCATCATTAAAACCATGCCACTGGTTAAAACTACGCTTAAAACTAAAACACTCATTAAAAAAATCTGACCAGATAATTTTTTCATATAATTTTAAGGAAGATTTAAAATTCTGGGAGTAACGGCTGTTTCTACTGATAAGGGGTAAGCTACTCCTCTTACTGTCACCTGAGCTTGCAATTGAATAATAAAAGAAGGCTGCTGATAATCAGTAGGATTACCAATTTGATAAAATCTGCCGGAAAGAATTTCAATTTGAGGGTCAAACAGATCTTGAAGAGGAATATTGTTCTCAGGATTCTTAGGATCATTAGCCATTACCTTCAACACTACAACCTCTTTTCCTTCGGCATTCGTTTGAGTAACAAAATAATATTGATAAGAAGGGCAATCGTTATTTTGTAAACATTCGCTATCAGCTTTATAAAAAAATTTTAGAGTTTCTCCATCGCTTGATAAATCAAATTTAGTTCCCATTCTGATGGTACGAGCTACTGATTCCAAACCATTACGGATATTATTTTCTCCATTTAATAAAGCATAAGCTATTTTTTCTGATCTAATCACACTGATAAAAATTTGGGATAAAGCCATTATAGTCATTACAAAAATACCTACCGAGATCAACATTTCCACCAAGGTAAAACCACTCTTCTTATTCTTAAAGGCATGGTTAAACTTCTTTGGTTGAACGCTATCTTCTTTAGAATAGTGACGTTTCATACTTTTGCTTGAAGCCAATTAAAAAGATGATCCTCTACTGTAAACCAAAAATCCATTCCCTTACTTTGCCAAGTCATTTCAACTTGCACCTTTAATTCATTAGGACTAATAGAAGAAAGATGAATTATTCTTTTAAAGGTAGTGGGATAATCACTTGGTTCATAATTATAAAGACCAGTTTCTGGATGATAATAGAGAGTTTGAGGAGAAGAAACAGAATCAAGAGCAGAAGTTATCACCTGATTAGTCCGAGGATTAGCCCAAATTAAACAACCATTATCTTGCTCATTATCTTGCTTGCAATGAGCCAGCATCTCATTAGAATCCCATGGAATATTTTCTCCTTTTAATTGTTGTAAAAAATTGGTATCTCTTAACTGCCTGATGAGTTCCACTCCTTCTTGAGCTAGAAAACTAGCTGTTAGTCTATCCTGAATAATGGTTACATTATATAAAGCTTTAGTTACTAATAAAAAACCAGAAATCACGCCCACTATTAAAATTGACATGGCAATTAAAGCCTCGACTAAAGTAAATCCACTTAAGTTTTGTTTTGAAAAAAACATTTAAGGAGAAATTAATTTTTTAGAAATTTGTCCTGCTTTAGTTACCTCAACCTCATAATATCCCGTTGTCTGATTAACTAACCCTAATTCAATCTGGGCAATATCAACTAAGGGATAAAAAAACACTTTTGGTTCAGGGGGCTCAAAAACAATATCTGAAACATTGCTATTTTTAATTTCAACACCTCTTAAAATATTAATAGTTTCAATTTTTTGATCACCTTCATCGTATTTTCTGCTCTGACCAGAACAAGAATCGGTAAATAAAAAATATGAAGTATTAGATTCGCTGGAATTAAGATGTAGCCCCCAACCGCATACTTTTGCGCTTCCGTTTTCTTGCAAAGTCTGTAAAGCAGAGTTTTGGACTTCATGTAATTTGTAAACCAGCCTTTCACTTTCTCGTAAGAGATTAGTTTGAGATTCACTTTGTCTCGAATAGCCAATGACCATTACTGTTAAAACAGAAATAATACCTAAAGTAACCATCATCTCAATTAGAGTAAAAGCTTTGCTTTTACTCTGCAAATTTATTGAAATTTGTTGAAATTTTTTGAAATTCATCCTTAAATTATTAAATATCTATAATAAAAACAATTCGAGATACTTTCCTATAATTATATCACCAAAGAGTAAAATTGATAAGGCACCGAAAGCTAAAAATGGAGCAAAAGGAAGATAACTTTTAAGAGTCTTCTTATTAAATATAATTAAGATTACTGCTACGACGCCTCCAACTAAAAAAGCAATCATTAACGCCATCAGCGCTTCTGGCCAACCCAAAATTAAACCCAAAAAGAAAGCCACTAAAGCATCTCCCCAACCCATGGCTTTTTCTTTAGTAAGATAAGCTATTAACGAAATTAAACCGCCACTAACTACTGCTCCCAAAATTAGAGACACAAAATAAGAATAATTACCAAAAACATAACTTTGAGCACCCAACAAATGAAGGGTTTGAGATACTACAGGTAAATCATGCCTCAGTAAAACTAAACCCAAAACTACTTTCCAGCTAAAAGTAAGAATTAAAGCAGGCAAAAGTACTTCGTTTAAAATTAAATATTTTTTCAAATCATATAAAGAAATAGCTATTAAAACAAAAATCCAATAGAGCCAAAACAGAAAATTAAGCCATAATAAGACAGACTCTAAATTACCTACTAGAAAAGAGTGAAAATTGATTAAAGGAAAACGAAGAAAACGCCAACTGGCCAAAGCAAATAAGAAACCGGTTAAGAATTCTATGAAAGGATATTGCAAAGGTAATTTATGATGACAAGAAGAACATCTACCCCTTAAATAAAAATAATTTAAAACTGGAACCATTTCCCACCAGGCTAAAGTTTTACCGCAATAAGGACAAAAAGATCGCCCCCGAAAGGGCGATTTTTCAGTATCAGTTCTGTCTACCAAAACATTGAGAAAACTACCAATAATGGTGCCTAAAATAAAAGTTATGATAAATAGCATATCACCTCAACGTTGCAAATCTAAATAAATGTTACATACCTACACAATAAAACTGACCTCCACATGTTTTACCGCAAGTTCCTCCACTTAAACCCTCTGTAGAACTAGTTACTTCCAGTTGAGCCCCTAAGATGTAACTATTGATAGCTCCACTTGGACTAGCAGCTCCAGGACAATAATAATAAGTATTAGTCCCTCCTGAGGGGTCTCGAGGCAACTTGAAACTACTTCCTAAAACTCCTGAAATAGTACTTTCTAAGGTTTGCCAACCAGTGGGATTAGTAGCTGTTATATTCGGGTAAGTACCTGTCTTATTATAATAAACTTCTAAGGAGCTCTGAACATTTCTCAGATCACCCATTCGCCTTGCATCCCGAGATTTGGGCAAAGCACCACCTACGCCTCGTAAAATCATAGTAGAAAGAACAGCAATAACAGCAATTACAATTAACATCTCCACCAGAGTAAACCCACCTAATTTTTTTCTTTTACACATATTTTTATTTATATTAATTTATTATTAATTTTTATCGACCTTAATTAATATATTTTCAATGCAATCTCTTGCGAGACGTTATGAGATCCTTCCTCACTTCGCTTCTCAGAATGACAGGCGAGAGACTGAGATTCCTCGCTTCGCTCGGAATGGCAATACAGAATACAGGATACAGAATACAGAATACAGAATACAGATTTCAGATTCCTTGTGCTAACTGATAAATTGGCAAAAGCACTGCTGAGACCAGAAAAGCCACCAAAATACCAATAAATACTATTAAAATTGGCTGCAGTAAATCAATCATGGTAGTAAAGGAGCTATCCACTTCTTTTTGATAATATTCTGCCACTTTTTTAAAAATTTCTTCTAATCTTCCTGTCGATTCACCAACTGCTGCCATTTGACTCACTAAAGGAGGAAAATATTCGTAATAGTTTTTTAAAACATTACTAATTGATTCCCCTGTTTTTAATTTGTCTGCTACCTCATGACCAATTTGTTGATAAACATAATTTCCAGTAGCAGCTCCAGCTACTTCAAAAGCAGTAATAGCAGGAATACCACCCAGCATTAAATTACTTACTGTTTCGGCAAATCTACTAATATAGATTTTTTTATAAATAGGTCCCACTACTGGAATTTTTAAAAGATAAATTCCGCCTACTCTTTGACCTTCTTGAGACCTAAAATAATTAATTAATAACCAGGCAATACCAGCTAAAGCAATGGCTAATAAAATACCCCATTGACTTAAAAATTGACCAATACTAATTAAAATTTGAGTACCGGTAGGAGGAGTTTTACCAAATTCCTCAAAGATAGAAGACATCTGAGGAGCCAAAGCTACAGTGATTACCGTTCCAATCACTAAAAAAGTGATTAAAAGAAAAGCTGGATAGGTAGCAGAAGATTTTGCTTTTGACATTAAATCATTTTCATGCTCGGCATAATCAGCCAAAGAGCTTAAAACTTCATCTAAACGCCCAGAGATTTCACCAGATTTAATCATCTGACTATAATATTCACCAAAAACATCACTTCTTTTTTCAATGGCCTGAGAAAGAGAAAGGCCGGCATCCAAATCAGACATTAATTCAAAAGCCAAGTCTTTTAAAGCCGGAGTAGTAGCTTGAAGATATAAGGTTCTTAAAGCTTCTGCTAAAGGTACTTGGCTTTCTAAAAGAGTAGAAAATTGTCGCAAAAACACTGCTAAATCTTTTCTAGAAACTCTGGTCTTTTTGCCAAAAATTTGATCGAAAATAGTTACTCTTGTTTCGGGTCTAATATCCAACACTATTAATTCATAGCTCTGGAGCAATTTTACAGCTGCATCTAAAGAACGCGCTTCTACTGCGCCAGTCTTCATATTACCTATCTTATCTTTGGCTTTATAAATAAATTTCATGCCAAAATTATTAAAATTTACGAACGAAGTGAAGGAAATTTTATGTTAATTTTGAGCACCCAGCACATAACTAGTTATGTGCTGGGTAAAGGTTTTGTTACTGCTCAGGCTTCTCCGCCAGCTGGCGAATTGCCTTCGCAGACAAAGCCCTTTATCCTAATAATTGTCTTAATTCTGCCGGATTCAAGGAATAAGTTTCAGCTGTTTCTAAAGAAATTTCTCTCTTTCTTACTAGCTCTATCAAAGAGCGATTAAGGGAAGTCATACCTTCTTGGGTAGAAGTATCAATAACCAAATCAATCTGATAAGTTTTTCCTTCTCTAATTAAGTTTTTAACTGCTGCATTAGCAAACATAATTTCACAAGCAGGAATTCTGCCGCCAGAAATTCTGGGTACCAATCTTTCTGAAACAATACCAACTAAAGTAGAAGCTAATTGAGAACGTACCTGATTTTGCTGAGAAGCTGGAAAACTATCAATAATTCTATCGATTGTTTGACTGGAAGAATTAGTATGTAAAGTAGAAAAAACCAAATGTCCTGTTTCTGCTGCAGTTAAAGCAATGGAAATTGATTCTGGATCCCGCATTTCGCCAATCATAACCACATCAGGATCCTGACGCAAAACAGAACGTAAACCATTATGAAAACTTAAAGTATCAGAACCAACTTCTCTTTGATCAATTAAGGCCCTATCCTGACTAAAAGTATATTCTATTGGATCTTCAATAGTGATAATATGATCCATTCTTTTGTGATTGATTTCATCAATAATAGCAGCCAAAGTAGTAGTCTTACCGTGGCCAGCCGGCCCAACTACTAGAACAAATCCCTGGTTATATTTAGAAAATTCATGAAGAACAGGTGGTAAATTTAATTCTTCAATGGTTCTAATATGAGTAGTTATTAAGCGCAGAGCAGCTGATAAATAGCCCCTTTGAAAATAAACATTAATACGAAAACGAATTTTATCTTCATAAGAAAAAGCAAAGTCTAGTTCTCGCTGTTCGATTAGTTTTTCTTCTTGCTCAGGAGTTAGAAGGGCGCTAATTAAACCAGCGCTCATTTCTGGGGTTAAGATTGGTTCGCTCGACACTGGAATTAAATTACCATCAATTCTTACAGTAGGATGTTTTCCCACGCTTAAATGTAAATCAGAAGCTCCTTGTTGAGCAGCTAAAACCATTAATTCTGCTAATTTACTTTGATAATCAATAGCCATAATTTAATTTATAACCAACAACTTACAACTAATAATTAAACCATCTATTTATATTATACTAAAAACAAATCAAGAAAGTAAAGAGCTAAACCCAAACCACCAGCCAAGACTGCTAAAATCCAAAAACGCATCGTAACTTTTGTTTCTGGCCAACCTTTAGCTTCAAAATGGTGATGAATAGGCGTAGAAAGAAATACTTTTTTATGCCTAATTTTTTTGGAAAGTGTTTGAATAATTACAGATAAAGATTCAATAACCAAAATAAAGCCAAAAAATGGCAAATACAGGGAAGCATCTGTAAGCATAGCCACCACTCCCAAAGTAATACCTAAAGCCATAGCGCCAGTATCACCCATAAAGAAACGAGCAGGATAAATATTAAACCACAAAAAAGCAATAATAGTGCCAATAAAAGTAGCCAAAAAAGCAACTAAATCATATTTACCTTTTACAAAAGCTACTACCAAAAGACAAATAAAACCCACTAAGGACACCCCCGCCGCTAAACCATCTAAACCATCAGTTTCATTCATAGAAAAGGTAGTAGCCACTAAAATAAAAATAAAATATAAAGGATACCAGTAACCTAAAGTAACTTGCCCCAGAAAAGGCACAGTAATACTGTTATATTCTAATTTACACCAAA
>JAGPKD010000053.1 GCA_018054125.1 Candidatus Oleihabitans oleiphilus
CTTGGAATGTTAGTGGTATTGTTGCTTGGTGTCGGGCTCGGTTTTGCGGCTTGGGCTCAGGAATTGGGGGTAGAGCAGCCAGCTCCAGCTATAGAAGAGCAACCAACAGTGCCAGAAGAAGTGCCTGCACCGGAGTGTATCCCTATGGATGAGGCCATAAAGGCAGCTCTGGCAACTTCCCCTGAAGCCAAGGCGGTTGCTGCCCGATTCACTGACCCACTCTTGGGCGGTCCGGTCTACCTTATCGAATTGAGTAATAAGGTAGAAGTGAAGGTAGATGCTCAAACTGGAGAGATATTGGAAAGCGTAGAATTAGCTGAGTCTAGTCCAGCAGTCGCTCTTTTACCACAAACCAAAGTCTCCTTAGGGCAAGCGGTAGCTACTGTCTTGGATAGCAATCCAGATAGAGCTGCAGTAGAGGCAAGATTGGTAGAAGAAGAAGAGGAGATAGTTTATCTCATTAGGCTAGACAATAAAGAAGAAAGGAAGGTGGATGTAATAAAGGGAACTCTTCTTCAAGAGCCTGCTCCAGAAGAAGAGGAAACTCCAGAACCCGCTCAAGAGCCTATTTTTGAATAATGAGCAAAGATTAGGCTGAAACCGGGCACTTTTGTAAAGCCAAATAAACCTCCTAAGGGAAGGGCTGCGAGGCCCTTCCTTCCTTTAAATAATAAATAATAATAGAGGAAAGGTAACATCTTGGGTTAATTTTTCGTAGTAGCTTACAAAAGTGTAAAAGAGTAAGATAACAAAACAAAGTAAATGGACTTATTAACAAAGTGTGGGGGTGATATATACTATACAGAGGAATATATACAAAAAAGAAAAGAATATGTAAAACACAACACTAATGACTTTTACTAGTTTACTAAATGTGAAAAATTACCAATAATAAACATCTATTTTAAATAAAAAAGGAGAGAGTAAAATGAAAAAATATCTTAAATTTGTATTACTGTTAGGACTCAGTATTGTTTTTCTTAGCGGTTGCCTGAATGATTTGGTAACCCCTACTAATGAGTTAAATCAATCAGAGAATGAAAGCGGTTCAACGGTGGTAAATCAGAGTGGGGATTCGGGAGCAGCAGGATCAAATAATTCAGAGACAGAAACAGGAGGAGCGAGTGTCGGTAAAGGAACTCTCGAGATTTATCTTACTGATGCCCCGGGAGATTATCAAGAGGTGAATATTGAGCTTTCTAAGATAGAAGGGCATATAGCAGTGGAGGGAGAAGAAGGTTACTGGGTATCTTTAACAGAATGGCCTACTGGTTACCCGCTTAACCTTCTAGAATTAGAGGGTTCCTCCCTACTATTAGCCTCTTTGGAATTGGAACCCCATCAATATACTCAACTCAGATTATTCCTAAATACAGAGGCTTCCCTGGTTGTAGCAGGGGAGGAGGGACCACTGACAGTACCCCTGGAAATTCCCAGTAGTCTTAGTAGTGGGATTAAATTGAACCATCCTTTTGAAATCGTAGAAGGCATGATTACCAAACTGACCATCGATTTTGATGCCCAAAAATCAGTGATACAGACTGGTAATGGAGGATATAAGATGAAACCAGTTATCAGTCTTTCCTCAGAAACTTATTCCAGCGGAGAGGTTCCAGAAGGGGTGGGTAAGGTCTTTGGTAGTGTCGCTCTTTATGATAGCGCCAGTTTATCTCTCGTAGGTATAGCTGAAGCAGAGGTAGAACTTACTGGTGGAGTCTATTCCTTTACCAATAAAACGGTTACCTTAGCTGATGGTTCCTTTATTCTTCTTGAGGTCCCGGCAGGTAATTATACTCTAACGGTGTATAAAGAGGGGTATGGTAATTACCAAGAAAACATTGAGGTAATAGCTGATTCCGGTACCGTAGTTGATGTAGTATTTTTAACTGAAGAACCGGGAGGTATTTCAGGAGGTGTGCTAGATTCTGTTTCGGGAGAGTATATCAGTGGGGCCGAGGTCATTGCTACTCTGTCTGGAGGAAGCAACTATAGCTTTGAGAGCGCTACTGAGACTGATCAGGAAGGTGATTTTTTGATTACCAATCTTCCTGTGGGAAGCTACCACCTTACTATTTCAGCAGCTGGTTATGCCCCTTATGAGACTGATTCAGGGGAAGAAGTCCAGGTAAGTCCGGGGGAAATTGTAGATATTGGTGATATAGGCTTAACAAAAATTCCTTAACATTAACATCATTACCTAAGTACCTCAAGGCAGAAACCATACTTGATGGTTTCTGCCTGTCTTTAGTAAAGATAAAACTAAAAAAAGATAAAAAGTATTATCTTTCTTTTTGGATAAGTTAAATTCATTACCATTTAAAAGTATATTTAGTGCTTAAATGAGATAATAAATAATAAATAATAGAGGTGTATATTTATGAAGATATTAGAAATATTAGATAGAAAAAACAATAAATTATTTTTTCCTAATTCTTCTTTAGCTTATTTCTATATCTTTTTATTTTTTATTATCATTCTATTAGTGGGAATATCATCTGTGGCTATAGCCCAACAGCCAGAGGTTTTTAAAAAGAGTATTCAGATTATTAATCCCAGACCTGATTTTTACCTAACTTTAAGATTAGATAAGGGTACTGAGGCCACCTATGAACAGGGTGAGAGGATTCGGATTTATTTTAAAACCAGCAAAAATGCCTATGTGACTATCTTTGGCTATGATACCCGGGGGGATATCCGATTGTTATTTCCTAACCAACATCAAAAGAACCAATATGTACAAGCTAATCGGGAATACTACATTGAGGGCATCATTGAACCAGGATCACCCCCCGGTATTGAGTATGTTCAAGGGTTTGCCATGACTGAACCAACAGTGATTATCCGAGATTTACAGAGTAGATTGGAAAAGGAGGATTTTCCCAAAATGGAAGAAGGGTTCGATAGATTTACCCAACGGATAAAGGGCATTCTGACAGGATTACCAACCCAGAAATGGGTAAGTAGTAATATTTTGCATTATCAGGTTGCCGAGAGAAGGATAAGAACCGGGCAACTGAGCATAAATTCCTCTCCAAAAGGGGCTGAAGTTTATCTGGACGATCGTTATGTAGGCAGAACCCCTCTGATAATGGATAGAATAGAAGTTGGTGAACATCTGGTGCGGGTAGAACAGCCTGGTTATCAGAGATGGGAGAGCACAATCCAGGTTAACCCCGAGCGGACTGCATTTTTAAGTGCAACTTTACAAAGGCTGGTGCAATATGGCTCTATTGCTATTAAGTGTAACCGAGAAAATGCCAGGATTTATCTGGATGGTCAATATAAGGGATTAACAGAAAAAAATAAAGATGTCTATTTAAATCAGGTCACAGAAGGTCCTCACGATATCCGGGTTTCCTTAGAAGGTTATTTTGACTGGTCGGTAAGAGTGGAGGTAAAACCCAACCAAAGTATTCAATTGAGTGTGGATCTAGAGAAGGTAAAGAAGACTGGTAGTTTAGAGATTGTCTGTGATGTTGATCATGCCCTAATCTACTTAGATGGTAATTACCATAGAAGAACCTCGGCCAATCAGCCGGTCATCATAGAAAATATTGAGGAGGGAAATTATGAGCTGCGGATTACCAAAGAGGGTTACTTAGATTATTTTGAAACGGTAAGAATTTATCCTGATCGCACTTACCGTGTTAAGGTAAAGATGCAGCCAGAGTACCAAGAAGGATCACTGGCGGTATACTGTAATGAAAGCAATGCTAAGATATTTGTTAACGGAATATACCAGGCAACTACTTCTGCCAATCAGGTCAAGATGATTAACAATTTAAAAGAGGGCTTCTATGAGGTCACTATCATCAAAGACGGATACCATACCTGGCTTGAGGATAGCTGGGTCTATCCTGGGGAGACAACCTCTATCTTTGTAGATTTAGTTCGCATTGAAGAGGAATATTAAAGTTATTGAAGTTCAGATAATGATAATAAGATTCAATATCAATAGTTCAATATCAATAGTGGGATTGACTAAGATAAATTGCAAAAATTAAAGGAGTAATATAATGAATAGTTTTACCAAAGAAATTTTTTGGTAAAGAAAGAGAGCCGGCTACTTTTTCTCTGGTATAAACACATAAGACTACCATACCTGAAAAGTGTCAGAGGACAGCATGCTGTAGGAACAATAATTTTTTTAGAAACCCATTATTACCCCACTGGCAATATTTTCTGAATGGTTAGAAACACGTTCCAGATTCATTATGATTTCTAAATAGATAGGTCCTGCTTCTGGCCGACAGATTCCTGCTTTTAGTCGATTATGATGATTTTCCCTCAGTTTTTCTTCCAGAATATCAATCTCATTTTCTAAGGAAATGGCTTTTTGAGCAAGTTCCTTGCTATTTTTTTCCAGGGCTTCGATAGCAGAAGAAAAAGAAGCAATGGCTTTTGAAAACATCAGGTCTAACTCTTTTTCCGCTGAGTCTGAAAAGGTCATATTATTTTTTAGTTTAAATTCTGATATCTCAACTATATTATTGGCATGGTCAGCCACCCTTTCAATATCGGTAACACTATGAATTAAGATTGCTAGCTTTTGGGACTCTTCTTTTGAAATAGAACGAGAAGAAATTCTGGTTAAATAATCATCCAGAATATGATGAAGTTCATCGACACTTGATTCTTCGTTTTTTACGGCAATAATTAGATTTTTATCTCCTGAAAACATTACCTTTTGTGATTTTTCTAACATTCCTTTCGCTATATTGGCCATATGTAAGACTTCCTTCTGAGCCTGTAAAAGGGCTAAACTGGGAATATTTAGTATCTTATACTCTAAGAATTTTATTCCTCTATCAATTTCTTCTGCTGGACCAGAAATAATTTTGCTGGCCATGGCTTCTAAAAAACCAATAAAAGGAACAGCGGCTAAAGAAATTATTACATTGAATAAAGTATGAGCATTAGCAATCTGACGGCCTAAATCATTGCTGGTTAAGGCAACAAGATTACTAAAAGGAAGAAGAAAAAAGGTGAAAATCGTTACTCCCAGAATATTTACTGTAAATTGGGCTGTGGCGAGTCGTTTGGCAGACTTACAGGAGGTCAAAGAGGCTAACAGTCCAGTAATGCAAGTACCAATGTTGGCTCCCATAATTAATGTGATAGCGGCTGGCAAAGTTAGAGCACCTTCCATACCTATAGCGATAACCAAACCTGTAGTGACCGAACTGGATTGAACAATAGCAGTAAATAAAGCCCCAGCTAGAATACCCATAATAGCATTCTGGCTGAAATGATTAAGAATAGTGGTAAAAAAAGGAATTTCTTGGATGGCTTGAGCTCCTTGAGACATAGTCTGCATTCCCAAAAATAGTATTCCGAATCCCAGGATAATTTGGCCTATGTTTTGTATGTTTTTTTTCTGGAAAAGAAAAGTAGGATACAACCCAAAATAATGAAAATAAAATAATACAAGCCGATTTTAAAAGCCACAATTTGGGCAGTGATCGTTGTGCCAATCTTTGCTCCCAGCATGACTCCTATTGACTGTTCTAAATTTACCAAACCAGCATTTAAAAGTCCAATCATAGTTACTACAGTAATGCTTGAACTTTGAATGATGGCAGTAATAAAGGCCCCAAATCCAACTGCTCTAATGGCGCTACTGGTCATTTTATTTAAAATATTCTTAAGCTCTTTAAAAAAAACTTTCTTCAATCCGTCGCTTAAGACAAAAAGACCATATATAAATAGGGCTAGTCCCCCCAGGAGATTGAAAACAATAAAACTCATATGATGATTATACTCCATTGTTTATGCTACCATTGTCAATATATTAACACTTTCCAGAAAATTGGACAAATGCAAATTAAAAACTTTTTTACAGAGTAGTATCCGTAAGATTAATAGCAAGAGGGTTTTTCAGTTCTCATTTTTTCATTTTGTAGAAGAGAAAGTAGGTCTAAAGGGATGAGGAATAATCATAGATGGTGTATAATAAATATATCTAACAACATATAATAAAATAATATAAAAAAATATCAGAAGGGAGGAATCTAAGATGAAAATAAGTGCCAGAAATGTACTCAAGGGCAAGGTCAAGGCCATTACCGAAGGAGCGGTAAACGATGAGGTAATTATCGAATTACCAAATGGCCTGGAGATTACTTCTGTTATTACTAAAAAATCAGTAGAAAATCTGGGTCTGGAAGAAGGGAAAGAAGTCTATGCCGTGATTAAAGCCAGTAATGTCATGATAGCTACCGAAGATTAAATAACTTCTAGGTTAAGGCGTGAGGTTGACAAAATATATTTAGCCTTTATACTTTACAAGTAGATATTAAACAGATAAAATATAGAGCAATAAAATTGCGATAAATTTAAGACCGCAATCTCTTCGATTTACCTGGTCTAAAGAAGATATCCTTCTATGACCGGTAAACGCAAGACAAAGAAGAGTCTTAAGGGCTGGAATAGAAATGTTCCTGCCTCCCGTATTTGGAAAGGAGAGAAGAATGAAGTTAATCACAAAAGCAGTGCTTTTTTAAAGATACTGATTCATTAATTAAGATGAGTAAGTATTAAAAAGCGCTGCTTTTTTATTTGTGCCTGATTCTTACTGGCAAAGGGGAACGGTAAAAATATCTATGGAAATATGAAAATATTTAATAGTATCGGAATTTCAAAAAATTTCGATACTATAAGATAATATAAAATTATTTAATAAATAAATAACAATATATTTTGCTTTTAATTCAGGGGATCTCAAGGGGAAGCATTCCCCTTGAATATCTTGTAAGGGTCAAGAGTAAGATGAAAACAAAGATTGATGGGTTTTATTTAAGTTTTATTATCTTGGGTTTTATAGCAATAATATTTATTCTTCTACCCCCTTTAAAAACAATTTTTTACACTCCTGTATCTACCTTAAAGGAAACGGTTTTAGATGCTGAAGTTTATAATTCCATCTATTTGACCATTATTGCGGCCTTACTAGCTACCGCTAGTGGTTTATTGTTAGGAGTGCCTCTGGCCTATCTTCTGGCCAGGCGCCAATTTTGGGGGAAGAGATTACTGGAGGCGGTTATTGATATACCCATTGTCATCCCTCATTCAGCAGCCGGGGTAGCACTCCTTTTTGTATTCGGTAGAAATTATTTTCTGGGGAAAGTTTTTCATAGCCTAGGGATTGACTTTTTTCAGACCTTTTATGGGGTAGTTCTGGCGATGATGTTTGTTAGCATACCATTTCTTATTGATTCGGCCAAAGAAGGGTTTAAGGCGATTGATATTGAGTTGGAAGAGATTGCTTTTACCTACGGTGCTTCCCCCTGGCAGACCTTCTGGTATATCTCACTACCTTTAGCCATGAAAAGCATCTATTCGGGTTCTATCCTTATGTGGGGCCGGGGAGTAAGTGAGTTTGGAGCGGTCATGATTCTGGCCTATAATGTCTCGTTTCTAGGAATAAAGGGCAAGGTACTACCAGTTTTAGTCTCTGACCGTTTCAATTATGGCTTAGATTATGCTCGCCCCATTGCTGCTATAGGAATATTAATTTCTCTGCTCATCTTTATTGTTTTTAGGATGTTAATAACTAGTAATGAGGGTTAAAGATGGGGATGGATGGGTAACCTGGTGATGAGATTGAACATTTTTAATTTATTAGATAGGAAATAGAAAACAGTTTAGTAGAGAGAGGCAGAGGGGAGGAGATGTTTAATAATGTTTAAAAGATAAAAAATAAAAAGAATTGAGGAGGTGAAGATTTATAGATTAGAAAAAATGAAGTGGAAAACGAGCTAATAATTAAATTCTGTAAAAAAAATAAGCAAGAAACAAGAAATAAATAAAGAGATAGGAGGAATTTAATATGAAGATAAGTGTCAGAGAATTAAAAAGGGGAATGCTTTTACTTTTAGTCTTAGTAAGTTTGCTCTTAGTGGCAAACAGTAGTTTGGCACTACAAAGTAGTGATACAGCAGTTCAAGAAGAAATTGCTTTAAAAATTACCGCTGGTGATACCGTTAAAACACTGACCTTGAATGAAATCAAGAAAATGCCTTCCCTGGAAGGCTGGGGTGGCAGAATGAGGAGCACTGGCGAGATAGAAGGACCTTTTGAAGTAAAAGGTGTCTCTTTAATAGAGCTAGGTAACCTGGTAGGAGGAATAAGTCCGGATACTGCGGTTAAAGTCATTTCCCGGGACGGTTATACTATGACTTTTAGTTATAAGCAAATAGTTGAGGGTGATTATATTACCTATGACCCTGTTTCCAAGCAGGAAGTTCCTCATGAGGAATTGCAAACTATATTAGCCTACGAAACTGATGGTAATGAAATTACTTTTCAGCAAGGTGGGCCACTTAGAATAGCAATCTTAAGTGCAAAAAATCAGGTTACTGATGGTCATTGGTGGTGCAAATGGGTAGAAGAGATAGAATTGGTACCTGTACCTAAAGAATGGACTTTACATCTAAAAGGGGCTCTAGAAGAAAATATAGATAGAGGCACCTTTGAGTCCGGTGCCTCCGAAGGTTGCCATGGCGTCAAATGGGTAGATGATAAGGGCAGAGAATGGGAAGGGATCCCACTCTGGTTATTAGTAGGCAGGGTGGATGATGAAAATCCTCATGAAGGGAAGGCCTTTAATGATGCCTTAGTGCAGGAGGGGTATGAGGTAAAGATAGTTGCGGTTGACGGATATAGTGTCACCTTGCCCATTTCTAATATAGCTCGCCGGAACAACATTATTGTAGCTTACCAATTGAACGGACAATTCTTACCGGAGGAGTATTGGCCTTTAAGGCTGGTAGGTGAAGGATTAACTGGGAAGGAGCAAGTCGGTCAGATTAAAGAGATTGAAGTCCTTTTCCCTTAATCTTTAATCTATAATAAATCTGAATTATTAATACAAATCACAGAAAAAATAAAATAAAAATAATTAAGGGAAGGAGAATTATGACCGGAAAATTATTCCGATTAATCATCCTTAATATTTTGCTGCTGGTATTTATTCCTGGCCCATTGCTAAACGGCTACAGCCAGGGTCAGATACCGGTAAAAGTAATGACTGCTGGAAGTCTGCTGGTTCCTTTTAGAGCAATAGAAGAGGCTTACAAAGAAGCCCATCCGGAAATAGATGTGTTAATCGAGGGGCACGGAAGTATTCAAGTAATCCGGCATGTTACTGAGGTACCTCTATTTTCCGGAGAGGCCATAGCCGATGTGGTAGCGGTAGCTGATTATTCCTTAATTCCCAAAATGATGTATCAGACTTTGCTGCCGGGAGAAAATAGAG
>JAGPKD010000054.1 GCA_018054125.1 Candidatus Oleihabitans oleiphilus
TGGTCATAGCGGAGGGGAACCACCTGTTCCCATCCCGAACACAGTAGTTAAGCCCTCCAGCGCCGATGGTACTGCAGGTTTATCCTGTGGGAGAGTAGGACACTGCCGGGAATTTTTTATTGGAGGGAAATGATGGGAGATAATAAAAAAACAAAAACAGATATATTAGAGAGAAAAATTGAAAAAATAATTACCTGGATTAGAGCAAAGGTAAAAGAAGCAGGTAAGAAAGGAGTCATTTTTGGTTTAAGTGGAGGAATTGATTCAGCAGTTATTGCTGTTTTATGCCAGAGAGCATTTCCAGAGCATACCATATCCTTAATATTACCCTGTGAAAGTCAAGAGTCTGATATTCAAGATGCCATGAGCATCATAGAAAAATATCATATCAATTACCGCAATATTGATCTTACCCCAGTTTATCTCCAATTATTATCCCTTATTGATCCTGATGATAAATATAATAACAAAGTAGCCAGAGCTAATTTAAAACCTAGATTAAGAATGATAGTGCTTTATTATTTTGCTAATATTTTTGATTATTTAGTAGTTGGTACTGGTAATAAAAGTGAAATTTCTATTGGTTATTTTACCAAGTATGGAGATGGAGGAGTAGATATTCTACCATTAGGAAATAGTCTGAAAAGCGAGGTAATTGAAATGGCTCAATTTTTAGAGATACCTCAGCATATCATATTAAAACCTCCTTCGGCAGGACTATGGGAAAATCAAACCGATGAAGGAGAAATGGGCTTTAGTTACGAGCAATTAGATTATTTTTTGACCTACGGAAAACTAAAGGATAAAAAAGTGGAAGACATTATTAAAAGAATGCATCAATTAAGTGCTCACAAACGAACTATACCACCGGTACCTGATAATTAATAGTATCGGAATTTCAAAAAAATTCTTATACTAAGATATACTCTTTTTAGATAAGAAACAATATATTTTCACACCATCTCTCTAATCCTCTCCCTTCTAAGGGAGAGGTAAGGTGAGGGTGATAAATAGTTATCAGTTTGCAGTTAACTGTTTTCAGACTAAAGATGCGGGTATAAGTGGATGAGATTGCTTCGTCGCTTCGCTCCTCGCAATGACAAAATCGTATACCGTATTACGTATAACGTATATCGTTAAAATTAATCGTTGGTCGTTAGTATCTGGCATTTAGTTTGCCTATTGCTTATTACTTATTACTGGTTACTTATTACTGAATTGGCTCCTCGCAATGACAAAATCGTATACCGTATTACGTATAATGTATATTGTATTTTATGTTATATCTATGGTCTAATGAAACTAAATACAGTTATGCTCATCACCATATCCCTCTCCCTTAGAAGGGAGAGGAAAGGTGAGGGTGATGAATATTACCTTAAGGTTAATTAGTGGTTGTCAAGGGGAAGGATTTCCCTTGAATTTCTTGTAGGATTATGTCTTATAATTCCTGTAAAAATAGAAAAGTGGATGGCTATCTGATAAAATATTTTTATAATTAAGGTATTTTTTAAAATTCTGTTACTATAAAATAACTAAAAGATAAAAAGTTTTTTATTCATGGTTAGGCTTTCATGCTGGTAAGAGTAATTGCCACAGTTTTTATATTATGTTAAAATAAAAGAAATTTTAAAGAGGTATCCTATATGTCAGGACATTCGAAATGGAGTACCATTAAAAGAAAGAAAGGTAAAGCTGATGCCGAGAGAGGGAAATTATTTGGTAAAATAAATCGTATTATTTCTGTTGCAGCTCGTAATGGTGCAGATCCGGAAACAAATGTTGAATTACGAAATGCCATACAGGTTGCTAGAGAGAATAATATGCCTAATGAAAATATTGAAAGGGCAATTAAGAGAGGAACTGGCGAGATTGAAGGGGTATCATATGAGGAAGTTATTTATGAAGGTTATGGACCTGGTGGGGTAGCAGTTTTAGTGAAGGCTCTTACTGATAATCGCAACAGGACTGTATCTGAAATACGAAAAATATTTTCTAAACATGGAGGAAACTTGGGTTCTACCGGTTGTGTAGCCTGGCTTTTTTCCCAGAAAGCATATTTTGCCTTTGATAGAGGAAAGGTTGATCAGGATAAAATACTTGATTTAGCCTTAGAAGTAGAGGTAGAAGATATTGAGATAGATGAAAAAAATATAGAAGTAACCTTACCTCCCTCCGATTTTGAAAAATTTAAACAATTGTTGGCAAAAAATCAGATAGAATATATCATAGCTGAGATTACTATGATTCCCCAGACGACTGTAGATTTGGAAGGTAAAAAGGCAGAACAAATGTTAAACTTAATGGAACAATTGGAAGACCAGGATGATGTCCAAAATGTTTATGCCAATTTCAATATTGATGAACAGATTATGGAAGAACTTTCTGCGGGATAGGGGTAGAATTTGATTATACTGGGTGTTGATCCGGGTTTAAATCATACTGGTTATGGGCTGGTAGAGATTCAAGAAGAGAAGATAAGAGCGCTAGATTATGGTTGTATTGAT
The DNA here is from genome assembly GCA_018054125.1 of Candidatus Oleihabitans oleiphilus. Taxonomy (GTDB): domain Bacteria; phylum Atribacterota; class Phoenicimicrobiia; order Phoenicimicrobiales; family Stramentimicrobiaceae; genus Oleihabitans; species Oleihabitans oleiphilus. The sequence continues at coordinate 2,508 of JAGPKD010000054.1, forward strand.
AATAAGATAGATGATAGTTTACCAGAGAAGATTAAAAAAATTCATTTTGAACTATGTGACATTATTAAAAAATTCTCTCCTCATGAATTAGTGATTGAGGAGATATTTTTTAGTAAAAATACCAGAAGTGCTATTAATGTTGGTAAGGTTTTTGGAGCTGTTACTTTAACTGCCATGCTGGTAGGAATTGACTTTTTTGTATATACCCCCTTACAGGTAAAGCAAGCAGTAGTAGGGTATGGTAGGGCTACCAAATATCAAGTACAGGAAATGGTGAAAGTATTGTTAAGCTTAACTGTTATACCTGATTCTGAGCATGCAGCAGATGCTTTGGCAGTGGTAATCTGTCATATTCATACCAGATATTAATCAGGATAGATAAATATGATATCTTTTTTAAAGGGAAGGGTGGAGTCAAAAGAAAGTGGCTCCATTGTTATTAATGTAAATGGGGTAGGGTATCTGGTTCAGGTTCCCTTCAGTGATAAATTTGACTTAAATCAATCTCCACAGACTATCTATACTTACTTGTATGTCAGGGAAGATCGCATTGCTTTGTATGGTTTTTTAAATCAGAGTGAGCGAGATTTCTTTAAAATATTAATTGATACACCAGGTATTGGACCCAAGGTAGCATTAAATATAATTTCCGATATGGGACCAGAGCGTTTTCAATATGCTGTTTTAGAAGAAAATATAGCTTTAATCAGTACTATTTCTGGCATAGGTCCAAAATTGGCTAAAAAAATTATCTTGGAATTGAAAGAAAAATTCAGGCAGTTTAAGCCAGACCTGAATATAGTAGCAGTGCCAGAAGAAAAGAAAGACTTTGTGGAGGAAGGGATTGAGGCATTGAAAGCGTTAGGTTATTCGGATAGAGAAGCAAAGCAAAAAATATTAAAGGCTCTGGGAAAATTGAAAAATCAGAAATCAATTACTATTGAAGAATTAATAAAAGAGTCTCTCAATAAAGTATAGACCAAGATAAGCTATTAAAAAGAAATTAGTATTGATTGAAACTAAATTTTAAAAAATGTCTTATATTTATATATTTGGCCATGAAAAAAAAAGAAGATTTAATTGAACAGGATTTGAAAACTGAGGGTTTAGATTCTGAAGCAAATTTGAGACCACAAAAATTAATATATTTTATTGGTCAACAAAATGTAAAGAATAACCTTTCTATTTATATTCAGGCAGCTTTACAAAGGAATGAACCAATTGACCATATTTTGTTATATGGACCACCGGGTTTGGGAAAAACGACCTTAGCCAATATTATTGCCAAAGAGATGGGTGTCAATATTAAAATGACTTCCGGTCCAGTTATAGAGAGGGCAGGTGATTTAGCTGCCATTCTGACCAATCTTAAAGAAAAAGATATTTTGTTTATTGATGAGATACATCGACTAAATCGTTCAGTAGAAGAGATACTATATCCCGCTTTAGAGGATTTTGCCCTCGATATTTTAATTGGCAAAGGTCCCAGTGCCCGCTCTATTCGCATTGATTTACCTAAATTTACCTTAATAGGTGCTACCACCAGAACTGGTTTAATAACTTCACCATTAAGAAGTCGTTTTGGAGTAATATCTCGCATAGGGTATTACAATGAGGAAGAATTGCAACAGATTATTGTACGTTCTGCTGTTATCCTGGGAATCAAAATTGAAGAAAGCGCTTCCTGGGAAATTGCAAAACGTTCACGAGGAACACCTAGAATTGCCAATCGGCTATTAAAGAGAGTTCGTGATTATGCTCAAATTGAAGGTGAAGGAATAATAAGTGAGAAAATAGCTATTTTTGCTCTTAAGAAAATGGGCATTGATGATCAGGGATTATGTGAAATTGATAAACGGTTATTATTAACAATAATAGATAAATTTAAAGGGGGGCCTGTTGGACTCGATACTCTTTCTGCTTCCTTAAATGAAGACAAAGAAACAATATGTGATGTTCATGAACCTTATCTTTTGCAGAAAGGTTTTTTAGCCAGAACATTACAGGGAAGGAAAACAACGGAAATGGCTTATCGATATTTTGCTCAGCATAAATATCAACCTTCCAGAGATGATAATTCCACTCTATTTTGAACAAGAGGTTAGAAAAAAATATGAATGGCATGAATGCTATTGCTAAGATATTGATAATAATGGGAGTTATGATGGTAGTTGCTGGTCTAATTTTTTTGTTGCTGGGTAGGTTACCTTCTTTTTCCTTTCGATTACCAGGTGATATCTTGATTAAGAGAAAGAATTTTGTTTTTTATTTCCCATTAGGGTTATGTATTTTAATTAGCATTATATTGACTCTCTTATTTCATATTTTTAGATAATTTTTTAGTCTTTTCTCTCAAAATTAAAACTAAACGAGGTTATAATGAAAGAATATTTGAAGAGTAGTACTATTAGAGGTGATCGAGGGGGGGAAGGTTATTTCTGTTCTGGATTATTTTTGTTAATTATGGTTATATTTTCAATCGCAAACCTGGAAGCGAAGGCATCTATCCCCATTTTAAGAGTCGGCATTTTTTTAGATTGTAAAGAGATTACTTTAAAAGGTGACCAGGGATTGGAGATTTATGAAATTCCTACTAAGAAAAGTTTGTTTGTTCAAAAAGATAACAAATCTTTGAAAATAACTGCCGAGTCCCAGGGAATAAAAATTAATAATCAGTCTTTTAAAATTGGCCAGGGAATTAAAGTTATTCCCACAGGTAATGGTTTTCTTCAGGTAGAGGATAAAAAATACCGTGGCCATATAGAAATAAACCTTCATCAGTCTCTTTTAAGGGTAATTAATGTTATTGAAATAGAAGAATATCTTTATGGAGTCTTGAAAAAAGAAATATCACCTGAATGGCCGGCAGAAGCATTGAAAGCTCAGGCCATTGCTGCCAGAACCTTTGCTCTTTCCAATATGAATAAATATATTGAGCAAGGTTACCATATTTGTGCTACAACTAATAGTCAAGAGTATGGTGGTGTTTTTTATGAACATCCTGCTACTAATAAAGCAGTAAATGATACTCGTGGTATTGTTGCCGTGTATGAGGGTGAACCTATCAATGCAGTGTACCATTCTGATAGTGGCGGATATACTGAAAATAGTGAGGATGTCTGGGGCAGCTATGTTCCTTATTTAAGGAGTATTTCTTCAGAATATGAAGAAATTGTAACTCCACCCAATCATCAATGGGATTGTTCTCTCACAGAGCAAGAAATTTTATCCAAATTAAATCAACAAGGCTTGAAATTAAATGCTATTGAAGAAATTATGGTAAATAAAAAAACAGAAGCTGGTAGAGTAAAATCAGTAGATATTGTGGGAGACAATAAGAAGATTACTCTGAAGACTAATGATTTTAGATTATTTCTAGGGCCAAAATTAATTCGAAGCTCTCTCTTTACCGTAGAGAAGAAGGGGGGTAGCATACTAGTAAAAAATCCTAAAAAAAGTGAATCTACTGTAGTAACACAAGATAGCAATTTAGAGGAAAAGACTATTAGTGAAATACTAAAAGAAGATAGAGATTTTACTATTCCTGAGTTATTGGCTCTCTTAAACCGACCAAAAGGTGATTTGAAACCGCCAGCTGCAGCAAAAGTAGAAGTTGAACAAACGCAAGTATCTGAAGATTTAACTTTTACCTTTCATGGCCGAGGGAATGGTCATGGAGTTGGACTTTCCCAATGGGGAGCTTACGGTATGGCTACCCTGGGCTATAACTATGAAGCAATATTAAAGCATTATTACCAGGGAATTCAGTTAACCAAGCTATATTAAGAGAGAAAGTATTTTACTTGAGGCGACCAATGGATATTACTCTTTTTGATTTCGAATTACCCCCTTCTTATATTGCCCAGGAACCATTAAAAAAGAGAGATGATAGTAAATTAATGATTTTAAATCGGGAAACTGGCTTAGTAGAACATAAGAAATTTTTTCAAATTATTGATTATCTGAAATCAGATGACCTTTTAGTATTAAATGATAGTAAGGTAGTGCCTGTTCGGCTAGTAGGTTACAAGAAAAAAACTGGTGGCAAAGTAGAAGTGCTACTCATTAAATCTATTTCAGACTACCTCTGGCAGGTCTTATTGAAACCAGGTAGGCGAACCCCACCTGGCACGGAGATAATCTTTTCTTCTCAACTTAAAGGTGTGGTTATAGGGAAGGATGAAAAAGAAGGAGTTTATCTTCTGGAAATGCAAGTAAAAGGAAATTTTCGAGAAATACTTGGTAAAATTGGTAAAATGCCCACACCTCCTTATATTAGAAAAGAGTTACAAAATCCTTCCTCTTATCAAACTATCTATGCCAATCAGGAGGGTTCTATAGCTGCTCCTACTGCCGGTATCCATTTTAGCAGAGAACTACTGACCGAAATTGAGAGAAAAGGGATTGAAATTATTTATTTAACCTTACATATTGGTCGGGGAACTTTCGAATTGGTGAGGGATAACCAGGTCGAAAATCACCAGATGAAAGAAGAATGGTATTCTATATCTTCTGAAAATGCCAGGATAATTAACCAGGCAATTTTAGATAAGAGAAGGATTGTAGGAGTAGGCACCTCGGTAACCCGAACTCTGGAATCTGCTTTTATTCAAAATAAAGTCTCTGAAGGCACTCGCTGGACTAATCTGTTTGTTTACCCAGGATACCAATTTAAAGTACTGGGAGCTCTTATTACCAATTTTCATTTACCCAGGTCTACACCTCTTCTGCTGGCAGCTGCCTTTGCCGGTAAAGACCTTCTTTTAAAAGCCTATCAAGAGGCTATCCGTAGGCATTACCGTTTCTATAGTTTTGGAGATGCTATGTTTATTATCTAGCAGTATCGAAATTTCAAAAAATTTCGATACTGCTAGATAATACTAGATAATATAAAATTATTTAATAAATAAGTAACAATATATTTTGCTTTTAATTCAGGGGTTCTCAAGGGGAAGTATTCCCCTTGAATATCTTGTAGTATCGGAATTTCAATAACTCCTATACCTCTAAACCTCTAGATAAGGAATTGATTTATTAGAAAAAATTTAGCAAGACAAGGAATTAAAAGATAGTATATTCTCTTTGCTTAGTAAGAATAATAAGATGGAGATGTATTACTGGTAAATATATATTTAGATGTCTATAGAGTTTAAGATTATTAAGGAAGTAGATACTTATAACAAAAATAAAGCAAGAGCGGGGATTCTAAAAACAGAGCATAGCGTCATCGAAACCCCGGTATTCATGCCGGTAGGGACCCAGGCTACTATAAAAGGAATATTACCCAAAGAAATTGATGATTTAGGTTTTTCCATAATTTTGTGTAATGCTTATCACCTTTTTTTAAGACCAGGTCACGAGCTTATTTATAAATGTGGTGGATTACATCATTTTATGGGCTGGGATAAATCCATCTTAACTGATAGCGGGGGATTTCAGGTCTTTAGTTTGGGAAAGATAAATGAAATTAATGATGAGGGAGTTACCTTCCAATCTTATATTGATGGTTCCAGACATTTTATTAATCCTCAAAAGGCTATGGAAATCCAAATGGCATTAGGTTCTGATATTGCCATGGTATTTGATCAATGTGTTCCCTATCCCTCCACTAAATATGAAACACAGATTGCTGCAGATAGGACTTACAAATGGGCCAAGGAGTGTCAGAAGTATCATAATCGGAAAAATCAGTCCTTATTCGGTATTATTCAGGGTGGATTATTCCCGGATATTCGCAAAGAAAATAGCAGGAAACTGGTTGATTTGGAATTTCCAGGCTATGCTTTAGGAGGTTTAAGTGTAGGAGAACCGAAGTCATTAATGTATGAAATACTGGAAACTACAGTACCATTGCTTCCGGAAGAAAAACCCAGATACTTAATGGGTGTGGGAGCACCAGAATCAATAATAGAGGGAGTTAGTAGGGGAATTGATATGTTTGATTGTGTTTTACCAACTAGAAATGGTAGAAATGGCTGCCTTTTTACTCATCATGGAAAAATATCAATTACTAATGTCAAGTATAAGGAAGATTTTACTCCTCTTGATCGAAATTGCCACTGTTACACCTGTCAGCATTTTACCCGTGCTTATTTGAGACATCTTTATATGGCTAAAGAGATGTTAGCACCAATTTTAGGAACAATTCATAACCTTTATTTTATGAATCAGCTGATGAAAAGGATAAGAGAAGCTATTTTAGAAAATAGTCTGGAATCTTTTCAAAAAAATTTTTATGAAAATTATCTGGTGCAGGAGGAACAACTATAATAAAACAAGTTATTCAAGGGGAATTCTTCCCCTTGATAACCCCTGAATTAACAGTATTGAGTATCTAGTATTCAGTATATAGTTTAAATGTTAGTTAAAAAATAAAGAATAATATCTTTCCAAGAAATGCTATCTTGTTTTAGCAACAAGATATTCAAGGGAAATTTTTCCCCTTGATAATCCCTGAATTAACGGTATTGAGTATATAGTAAATTTTAGTTAAAAAAATAGGGATCTTATTTTGTATAAATCATAAATTCATTAAATTATTAACATAATTTATCAAGGGAAGTATCCCCTGAAAACCCCTCAATTATCAGTATTGAGTATCTAGTATTCAGTATATAGTTTAAATGTTAGTTAAAAAATAAAGAATAATATCTTTCCAAGAAATGCTATCTTGTTTTAGCAACAAGATATTCAAGGGAAATTTTTCCCCTTGAT
>JAGPKD010000006.1 GCA_018054125.1 Candidatus Oleihabitans oleiphilus
TCTCAGGAGGTGGTAAATGCTGCTATTCTCGATTTCTAGGTCTAATTAGATCCTGATAATAAGTTATATTCTCCAAGTAGAAAAGATAGTATTTTTTTGTGACATAGATTTTCAGATTTACATCATATAAAAGACTAAATTTAAAATATCAGGAGGAATTAAATGTTAAGAAAAAATAAAAATATTTTCATCATTATGATAGCTGTTGGCTTCATAATATTTTTTAACTGTTCCTGTCTGGCAGCCATCAGCGTATCGGAAATAATTAATAATATGCTGAAGGCGTATGAGAAACAGATGGTAGGAATTAATGATTATACTATCGTGCAGAAGGCTACCGGAGGTATAGCTGCCATGGCTGGAGAAACAACTATCTATTATAAGAAGGCCAAAGTGGATGGAGAGGAAATTTATAAGACTCGTACCGAATCACAACCTATGGGCATGGCTTATGTCTCTATTTATGATGGGAAGTATAACTGGACGCCTAATTTTATGACCGGTGAGATTGAAAAGGAATTAGCGGGAAGCAATCCAGCACAGTTCTGGAAGAATATTGATTCAGCTAAAACAAAGTATTTAGGTGAAGAAGTGCTTGATGGCGAAAAGGCTTATGTTTTACAGATTGACAATGCTTTACAGGTGATAGCGAGTCAGCAAGGTGTATCTATAGAAGAAGGAGAATCTCAGGAAGCATCAGGAAAATTGTGGATCAGTAGTAAAACCTGGATGCCTTTACGAATGCAACTAATTATGAAGGTAGATTCAGAGGAAATGATAATAAATACTGTCACCACAACCGATTATACAGACTATCGTCAGGTTGGTTCTATGCTTCATCCTTTTCAACTGGTCGTGAATATGACTACAGAGATGGATACCTCTGGAATGAGTGCAGAAGACCGGAAAAATTCAGAGCAGACCATGCAAATGATGCAATCTATGATGGCAGGCATGGGTTCTTTCACCATTGAGACGGTGGACATCAAAATAAATACTGGTCTTTCTGACGATCTTTTCGACGGAACTAAATTGAAATAGATTTAGTCAAACATAAACATATTAAACAAGGGACGGTTCTTTGTTTCATAAAACGAAAAAACTGTTGGCAATAAAAAGAAGAAATATTATTAGAAAATTTTTTCTTATTATTGCTTGACAATCTGTTCTATTGATGTATAATGAGTTGTCACTTAGAAATAGGTGCAAATGTTATAAATAAATCATTTATAACGTTGAAGGAACAACTTCATAAACTTGAGGATTGTTCCACAGTAATATATTAAATAGAGAGATTTGGTTACTATCTTGTGATGCGATACCTCAAAATTTAATGTTACTGAAAAAATAAAATAAATAAAAAAGGAGGTAAGAGCATGCAAGGTAGTAAATTGTATGTGGGAAATTTAAGTTATTCTGTTACTAACCAGCAACTGGAAGAGCTTTTCGCTAATCAGGGCACTGTCAAAAGTGTCAATATTATCGAAGGCAAAGGCTTTGGTTTTGTAGAAATGTCTTCATCAGAAGAAGCACAATCAGCTATGGAAGCTTTGAATAATTCTGAATTTGCTGGTCGTCCTTTAAAGATTGATGAAGCCAGACCACAAAAGCCCAGAAGAGATTTTCGTGATAGCAGAAGACGTTATTAACTTTTAGTTAATGATACAGAAAAATTCTAAACAGTAAACATAAACAGGGGACGGTTATCTGTTTCAATACATATGAAACAGATAACCGTCCCCTGTTTACTTTATAGGTTTCTTAAAGCCACCCGCTTTGCGGGTGCGATGTTTATTTGCTTTGAGGAAAAGAATAAGATAAAATTTATTCAAAATGTAATACAGCCTAAGGAAGGTAATAAAATAATGGAACTTATTTATCAAGGAAAAACAAAAGATGTTTATTTGTTAGAGGATGGAAATTATCTATTAAAGTTTAAGGATGATGTGACTGGAGAAAATGGAGTTTTTGACCCGGGAGCCAATACTGTGGGCTTAACCATAGCAGGAGCTGGCAAAGCTGCCTTAAAATTGTCTACATTGTTTTTTGAACTGTTAGAAAAAAAAGGCATCCCCACCCACTATATCAGTGCCAATATTGAGGAAGCTACCATGACTGTAAAACCAGCCATGGTATTTGGGAAGGGTTTGGAGGTTATTTGTCGGTATAGGGCGGTAGGCAGTTTTTTAAAGCGTTATGGTAGTTATATAGAAGAGGGAAAACCTTTAGACGGACTGGTAGAGGTTACCCTGAAAGATGATGAACGAAATGACCCTTTAATCAATGAAGATGCTCTTGACCTGCTGGGAATACTTTCTAAGGAAGAATACCAGATATTAAAAGAACTTGCCAGAAAGATTGGAAATATTATAAAAGAGGTATTAGCTAATAAAGGAATCGAATTGTATGATATTAAACTTGAATTTGGCAGGAGTAAAGATAATAATAAAATAATTTTAATTGATGAAATTTCTGGTGGTAATATGAGAGCCTATAAAAACGGAAAATACCTGGAACCATTGCAATTAGAAAAATTAGTGACAACCTCATAATATTTGAAGTTTAAGAAGAAAAAGGTGAAAATAAACTATGATTTTTTTGGGATTCCGAAATTATAAAATGATAGTTATCAAGTTTTAGTTGAGCTTGATTATCTACTTTAAATTATATCAGGAGGACGGCAATGATAAATTTTCCAGCAGTTAAAATGGCAATAGTTGCGGTAAGTCGTGACTGTTTCCCTATTGAACTCAGTAGAAACAGAAAAGATGCAATAATAAGAGAATGTGTTAATGAAAATATTTCCATTAAAGATATTAAAACTGTTGTAGAAAATGAAAAAGACGTCTTAAATGTTTTAACCGAGTTAAAAGAGGAAAATATTAATACACTGGTGATTTATTTAGGTAATTTTGGTCCTGAAGGTCCAGAAACAATGCTTGCTCAAAAGTTTTCAGGGCCAACTATGTTTGTTGCAGCAGCTGAAGAAACTGGAAAGAATTTATATGATGGGCGTGGTGATGCCTACTGTGGCATGTTAAATGCGTCTTACAGTATAGGGCTCAGGAATTTAAATCCATATATTCCCGAATGTCCAGTCGGTACAGCAAAAGAGATAACAAAAATGATTTCAGACTTTGAGAATATTGCCAGGATATTACTCGGTCTTAAAAGACTGAAGATAATAACTTTTGGTCCCAGACCATATGATTTTCTTGCTTGTAATGCACCTATAAAACCTCTTTTTAATTTAGGCATAGAGATAATGGAAAATTCAGAGTTAGACCTTTTTGATGCTTTCCATAAACATAAAGACGATCCAAGGATACCAGAAATTGCTCAGGAAATGAATTATGAATTGGGACAGGGTAATAAATATCCTGAACTACTTTTTACCCTGGCACAGTATGAACTTACTCTAAAGGATTGGATGGAACAAAATTTAGGTACCTCTGAATTTGTAGCATTTGCCAATAAATGCTGGCCAGCTTTTCAAACTCAATTTGGATTTGTGCCCTGTTATGTTAATTCCAGATTTACTGCCAGGGGAATACCTATTTCTTGTGAAACAGATATATATGGTGCCTTGAGTGAATTTATAATTACCCTTGCTACTAAATTACCACCCACTCTGCTTGATATAAATAATACAGTACCAGAAGATGTTTATGAAGAAAATAAGGATAAAGTAAAAGATTATAAATTAAATGACTTATTTATGGGATTCCATTGTGGTAATACCCCTTCTTGTTATCTTAAAGATGCTGAATTAAAATATCAATTAATAATGCATAGATTACTGGAGAAAGATAAAGAACCAGACATTTCCCGAGGTACTCTGGAAGGAACTATAAGACCGGGAGAAATTACTCTTTTTAGATTACAGGGGACTGCTAGTTGTGAACTAAAAAGTTACATAGCTCAAGGTGAAGTTCTGGATATAAATCCAAAATCTTTTGGTGGCATAGGTGTATTTGCTGTTAAGGAGATGGCAAGATTCTATCGTCATGTTCTTATTGAAAAAAGATTTCCTCATCATACTGGGGTAGCATTTAAACATACTGGCCAGGTTTTGTTTGAAGCTATGAAAATGTTACCAATTGCTGATATTTCTTTTAATCATCCTGAATATCTGCCTTATTCAAAGGAGAATCCCTTTTGCTAAATGACTTTGTATTTTTTACATGCGACCTATTCCAAATTAGGTTCTGCCTGTATAGTAAGGGATGATGGTAAAGATAACTTTTAGCTTCTCAATATTTATAAAAATTGTTTAGGGATGTACTAACATGCTGAAAAGAGTAAAAAGGGAAGTTTATGAAGCTTATATAAATGTTTAGGAAAATAAATTGTGGATATGAACCTCAAAAAAAGGAGATAAAAGATGTCAAGCCAGTTTCTGTTGGGAACTGATATTGGTACCCAGGGTACCAAGACAGTAATAGTAAACCCTGAGGGACAGATAATTGCTTCTGCATTTTCAGAATATGATGTAATAAAACCAAAACCTACCTGGGTAGAGCAATGGCCTGAGGTATGGGTAAAAGCAACACTGGAAACCATAAAAAAAACCATAGAGAAATCAAAAGTAAAACCTGGAGAAATTGCTGGAATAGCCTTGAGTGGATTATATGGTGGTTCTGGTATACCAGTTGATAAAGAAATGGAACCAATAAGACCCTGCCTTATCTGGATGGATCGTAGAGCAACCGAGGAAGTGCAATGGGTAAAAGATAATGTGGATAAAGATAAGATATTTAGCATCACTGGTAATTATGTCGATTCTTATTATGGATTTACCAAGATGATGTGGATTAGGAATAATGAGCCGGATAATTGGCGCAGGATATTTCAATTTATTACCCCCAAAGATTATGTTATCTATAAATTAACTGGAGAAAATATTACTGACTTTTCCTCTGCTGGTAATATTGGAGGTATCTTCGATATAAAAAAGAAATACTGGTCTGAGGAAATGTGTAGTATACTCGGTATCCCTTTATCAATGTTACCAGGACAGATTGTAAAATCTGCTGATATTGTTGGTAAAATTACCAAAGAAGTTTCGCAGTTATGTGGTTTACTGGAAGGGACTCCGGCAATAGCAGGAGGTATAGATGCCCCCGTAGCCTCTTTAAGTGCCGGAGTTTTAGAAGAGAAGAGTCATGTAGCTATGGTGGGTACTTCTATTTGTTGGGGAGTGGTACATAAAGGACAGCACCTCTCTCCGAAATTAGTAAGTTTTCCATATGTGGCCTATGATGATGAGATGATATATACATTTGGAGGAGCGGCAACAGCAGGTGGTATCGTAAGATGGTTTAGAGATCAGTTTGGGGAAAGAGAAATGGCCGTGGAAAAAGAATTACCTATCTCAGCATATCAGCTGATGGATAAAGAAGCTGAAAAGATAAGTCCTGGTTCGGATGGACTTTTATTGTTACCCTATTTTATGGGTGAACGTTCCCCTATCTGGGATCCTGATGCTAAAGGTACTATTATTGGTTTAACCTTATACCACTCCAGGATGCATCTATATCGGGCAATTCTGGAAGGAGTTGCTTATTCCTTACGTCACAATATAGAAGCTGGTTTAGAAAGTGGATTGGAACTTACTGAGGAAGGTATTATGGTAGGTGGGGCTACTAAATCCCCTTTATGGCTGAAAATATTTTCCGATGTAACTGGCTTTCCCATCAAGACTCTCAAACAGGATGTGGAAGCACCTTATGGAGATGCCTTATTGGCTGGTGTTGGTACCGGAGTCTTAAGCTCTTATCAGAAGATAAAAGATTGGGTACAGTTCAATACTCCAATATATCCTGATGAGAAGGTAAAAAAAGTTTATGACCAATATTTCATAGAATATCAGAAAGCATATGAAGCTCTAAAAGATATTATGAAGAGATTGGGCAAAATGAAGATGTGATTAAAATCTTTTTTGACAAAATTTATGCTCTGGAAAATATACCGAGCGGATTGGCTGACAGTTCAACGAGATTAAAAGACTCTGTTCTACTTTGCTTAAGTTCGCTTACTTGAAAGGTAAGGCATGAGTTCGAGACAGTGTATCGTGCAGTTGGACAGAAAAGTTCCAGTTGCAGAAAGGATTTAAAATGGAAAAAACCTTAGTTCTTATTAAACCGGAGGCAATAGAAAGAAGACTGGTAGGTGAAATAATTTCCCGATTAGAAAGAGTAGGGTTAAAATTAGAAGAGATTAAGTTTTTAAGCCCTGCCAGAGAAATAGTGGAAAAACATTATCCCGATAACCAGAAATGGCTTAGAAAGGTGGGCAGCAAAACAATTGATACTTATAAGAGATATAATTTAAACCTGAGGCAAGATTTAGGCACCGAAGAGGCCTTAGAAATTGGCCGGATAATCAGAAAATGGCTCATCGAGCATTTGACCTCCAGCCCGATTATTGCCCTTATCTTAAGTGGGAATCATGCCGTGGAAGTAACCAGAAAAATGGTAGGCAGTACCGTACCTCTTTTTGCAGAATTAGGTACCATAAGAGGTGATTTTTCCGCTGATTCTCCAGATTGTTCTACTCCTGAAAAAAGAGTCTTATATAATTTAGTTCATGCCTCTGAATCAGTTGAAGAAGCTCAACGGGAAATTGCCCTCTGGTTTGGCCATAAGAACTAAATAGAACATGGTCCATAATTTTAAAGGAGTGTAAAAATGATTGATTTAACAATTCATGAAGAACAACTTCAAAGAACCATTACCAGAGCGAGAGAGAGAAATATTATTATTCCCACTTTTAAACAGATGAAAAATCCAGAGCTTATTCCTGAGGAAATCAAAGATAAACTAAAAAAGACCGGTTTATGGGATATCAACTCTTATAATCTATTTCGTATTACCTGGAAGAATAAACCAGTAAAGATGGGTGGACTTTTTGATGGAGTAAACTTCCTGGAATTACCTCGCAAACTAACTGGAGTTAAAGCGCGTATTATCGGATTGGTAGGTAAGTGGTTTCCCACTGGAGCTCATAAGGTGGGTGCTACTTTTGGTTGCCTTGTTCCGCGATTGGTAACCGGTCAGTTTGACCCAACTTATCAAAAGGCTGTTTGGCCTTCTACTGGTAATTATTGTCGTGGTGGTGCTTATAATGCTGCACTTCTCTCCTGCCAGTCCATTGCTATTCTACCAGAAGGAATGAGTAGAGAACGTTTTGAATGGTTAGCTCAGGTGGCAGGAGAAGTCATAGCTACTCAAGGAACAGAGAGTAATGTAAAAGAGATATTTGATAAGACCTGGGAGCTGAAAAAGACCAGGGATAATGTGGTTATTTTTAATCAGTTCGAAGAGTTTGGTAATTACCTCTGGCATTATGAGGTTACCGGTCAGGCAATAAAAGAGGTATTGGAACAGGTCATGGATTCCCAAGAACACTTTGCCGGGATAGTATTGACTACTGGTTCTGCAGGGACTCTGGGTTGTGGAGATTATTTGAAAGAGATATTTCCCACCAGTAAGATTGCTGCTGGTGAGGCTTTACAATGCCCAACTCTGCTGGCCAATGGGTATGGTGGCCATCGCATTGAAGGGATAGGAGATAAACATGTGCCCTGGATTCATAATGTAAAAAACACTGATATGGTTATTGCTATTGATGACCGTAATGCTATGGGACTTATTCGACTGTTTAATGAACCTGCTGGGAAGAGCTATTTAAATAAGATAGGCATTGAGGATAGTATTATTGAACAGTTACCTCTGTTAGGAATTTCCAGTGTGGCTAATCTCATTATGGCTATTAAATTTGCTAAATATTATGAACTTACTGAAAAAGATATTGTCTTTACTGTCTTTACTGATTCTATGGAATTATATGAGTCTAGACTTAAAGAATTAGAAGCAGAGTTTGGTACTTATAGTATTAATGATGCTGCCATTTGTTATCATGCTAATATCAAAGCCATTTCTACTGATTATATGCAGGAATTGACTTATTATGATCGAAAAAGAATTCATAATTTAAAATACTTTACCTGGATAGAACAGCAGGGTAAGAACTTAGAGGAATTAAATGCCCAGTGGTATGATTATGAGCATTATTGGGGAAGTATTCGTAATCAGGCTGATAAAATTGATAAACTGATTAATGAATTTAATAAGAAAGTCAGTTCGCTTGACTAAATAAATAATATACTATATTAAATCACGAACTACACAGTAAAAGTTTTTAAATACATCTCTACGACCGATTACTCCCACCAGCTTATTCTGACTGGTTACCGGTAAGGTATGTATGTTTCTATATTTCATTAAGCCGATAATTTCATCCAGATTTCCTTCTGGGCTTACCGTAATAACTTCTGTGGACATGGCAAAACTAACTTTAGGCTGAGAATAATCACTACTATTATTTTTTAATATTTCACCTGTTTTGATCATGTCCATGACCAGAAAAAGGTCATTAGCAGTGATTATACCGATAATTTCATTATCTTCTAAAACTGGGAAACCGCTAATTCTTTTACTTATCATTAGCTCTGCTACATCTGCTAAGGTATCCTCTTTATTTACGGTAATAACCTCTTTGGTCATAATGTCTTTTGCTTTTATCTGTTTTAATCGAGCTGTTAATTCATCTAAGTTTAGGGATTTATAGTTGTTCATTTTTTACCTCATCTAAAAAAATTTTGTTATCGAGATATTCAGGGGAGGACTCCCCTGAAACCCCTCTTTTAATATTATTGAGTATCTAGTATTTAGTATATAGTTTAAATGCTAGTTAAATAATAAAGAAAAATACCTTTCAAGAAAATGCTATCTTGTTTACCAACAAGATATTCAAGGGGAATTCTTCCCCTTGAGAATCCCCTGAAAAAATACTAAATAAAAGTCAATATTTAATATACATTATTCTCTTTAATATCTTATTTTTGATATATAATCTTGGTATATTTAAGATTATCGAAATTGCTTGGCAATTACGATATTCAGGGGAGGTATCCCCTGAAACCCCTCTTTTATTAGTATTGAGTATATAGTATTCAGTATATAGTTTTAATCAGGTAATAACTCCTTGATTTTTTTAATAAAATCATTGATATCATAAGGTTTTGCTACAAACAGGGTAGCACCAATATCATAGATATTCTGCTCTAAATTGACTTTACTGGTTTGAATGATTACTGGAATATCACTAAAGTCTTTGTGTTTTTTTATCTCCTGTAATAACTGTATACCATTCATAGTCCCCTGGAGGGTAATAGAAGAGATAATTAAATCAACCCATTTTCTTTTTAAAATCATTATAGCATCGATGCCATTATAGACCACATCGACAATATAATTTTCTGCCTCCAGATTACTCTTTAGTCTTTCTGCATGGATAACATCTCCATCAACGATAAGAACTTGTCTTCTAACCATTTACTTCTCCATTTCTTTTCAAAAGAAAGGTATATTCTTTATTCAGGTTTAATAGGTATTCTTTATTGCTAATAATGATTTTTTCCTGATATTCTTTCGGTACTGATTGGGCGGCGGTTAAAACAATATTAACCTTATATCTTTCTATTTCTAAGCTATACCAGATATCTTTATATTTTATTTTAAAATAAATAGATTTCCATTTTTTAGGGAGATCAGGGTTTATGTTTATTATACCATTAATCAGGTTAACACCGGCATATCGCTTCAGGGCAATATTTACAGAACCACCCATTACCCCGGTATGAATACCTTCGGGGGTAGTTCCACCCTGAATGTCATTAATATCGGAGTTCAGCACCTCGCAATACCATTTCCATGATTGTTTAGACTTCCCCAGAATATCTGAGAGATAACAATGTACTACTAAGCTTAGGGTAGAACCATGGGAAGTTCTTTGTACATAATAGTCGTAATTTTTTCGTAGAATTTCTTTATCAAATCGGTATCCTAAACGATGGAAAATTTCCTGAAGCTCTGATAAAGAAAATAAATAGGGCAACATAAGGGTATCAGCCTGTTTGGCAACTTTATAATCATTGGGTGATTTTCCTTCTGCTTTTAAGATACGATCCATTCTCTGGATATTACCATATTTCTTTCTATAAGCATTCCAGTTCAATTCTTTTAAAGCAAAATAACCATCGAACTGACTTATAATACCATCTTCATTCATAATGATGTTCATCTTTTTGGTAATATCTTCCCAAAGTACTAATTCTTCTTGATTAATTTTTAATTTTTTTAGCAACTCCTCTTTATTTTTTTGAGGAAGAATTGCTGATATCAACTCCAGTGCTCTTCTTAAAGTCCAGACAATCATAATATTGGTATAGGCATTATCTTTAAAACCAGCTTCAGTTGCACCGGGAAGTTTTTCGTGAAATTCATCTGCGCCCATTAACCCTTTAGTATGGTATCTTTTATCTTCAGAATCATAGTAAGCTAAACTGCCCCCGAATTGGGCAATGGAAAGGAAAAGTTCAGCTCCATACTTAGATAGAAAATCAAAATCTTGGGCTATTTTCCAGTGTTCCCATATACTGTAAGCTATAGCAAAGGAAATATGTCTTTGGTTTCTACTATAATCAGGTCCCCATTTACCAGATTTAGGGTTAAGATGAATTAGTTGTGTTTCCTCTTCCCCGGTTGAACCACTTTGCCAGGGGAACATAGCCCCCCTATAACCGTTTTCACTGGCATACCTTCTAGCCTGTTCTAACCGTCGATAGCGATAGAGCAGGGTAGATTGGGTAATCTCTGGTAAACGAAAGTCATACATGGGTAAGATAAATATTTCATCCCAGAAGATATGCCCTCGATAGGCCTCTCCAGATAATCCTCTGGCCGGAATACCTACATCCAATTTAGTATTATGGGGAGAGGCAGTTTGTAAGAGATGAAATATATGCAGTCTTAAGGCTTTTTGGGAAAAGGAATCTCCTTCTGTTACCATATCAAACATATTCCACAGATAAGACCAAGCTTCTTTATGTGAGGTGAGCAGTAATGAAAATTTAGGAGAAGGTGGTCTTTGAACTTCTTCAATGGTACTGTTTAGAGGAGCTTCTGTATCATTATCCCGTGAGGTATAAATAGAGACAGTTTTTTCCACAGTATATCTCTCTTTTTTTCTTACCTGAATTTTAAAATCCTGAAAGATAGCTTTTTCTTCTTGTTGAGTAGCAGTGGAAATCAAATTTACTCTTTGACCATTATTGTTGATATATAGCAAGGAGGCGAGGGCAATAGTTATGTGTGATTGATTGGTCAGCACAGATAAATAGCTACCATTATCGGAAAAATTGCCAACTTTTCCTGCTGTTAGATGTAAGGAGTTTAAGTCTCGGTATCTTTCTACTCCCTTATTTTCAACATTACCATCTAAACCAGAGCGGATGGTAATTTCACCATCATAGTTTTCTGGGATAAGAGAGTACTCCTGAGCCACCAGATGCCTGTTACCCATATGCACTAA
The DNA here is from genome assembly GCA_018054125.1 of Candidatus Oleihabitans oleiphilus. Lineage (GTDB taxonomy): Bacteria > Atribacterota > Phoenicimicrobiia > Phoenicimicrobiales > Stramentimicrobiaceae > Oleihabitans > Oleihabitans oleiphilus. Next base: position 11,437 of record JAGPKD010000006.1, read on the forward strand.
GCGCCGGGTTTGTACCGTAGTTATTTTACCGGAATTTTCTTTAATGCTATAATTTCTAATTAATATCGCATCTTTTAGGTCTAATTTTTGATAATAGGAGATAATATTGTCAACAGTGGGTATGATCCATCTCTGGTTATCTGCAGTTTTAAAAGTCAGAGGTAGCCAGTTAGGACAATTCACTAAATCTTCATTGGTGATAGTTTTACCGGCGATATTACTTTCTAATTTATTATAAACTCCTGCCAGGTAGGTTCCAGGATAATGAATCCGGGAAGCAGAGGATTCTGTTATAGCACCTCTGGTACCCAGATAACCATTTCCTAAAGTACACAAAGCTTCTCTCAGTTTTTCCTGGCCGGGCTCAAAGTTAAAATATTCTAAGGACCAGGGAGATGAGTTATTATTATTTTTTAAATGGTTATTTATTAGTAATTGTAATAACCTGTTCAAAGAATTTTTTTACCTCTTCCGGTGATGTAAGACGAAAATCAGCAGAGGATGGTTTTTCTGGGTCATCTGTTACTAAAATGGCAGTACCTCTGGTGATAACAGTTCGAAAAGCATACTCATCGGTAGTATCATCTCCAATATAAAATACTGAGGAATCACTCCAGGTTATGCCAAGGGCATTCATTATCCACCTTACCGCTTTCCCTTTATCCCAATCAATATTGGGAAGAATTTCCAAGACTTTTTTACCTTCTAATATTCTCAACTCATCATTTTTTTGTATTATATCATTTACTGTTTTTTTAATATATTGTAAATCTAGGGCGCTTTTTACTTTACGATAATGGACTGCTACGCTAAATTTTTTCTCTTCAATCAGAGTCCCTGCTATATTTTGCAGTCTTTCTTTTAATTGGTTAGTGATACTGGAAATAAGGGGGATAGTTTTTTTGGCTTCCGGTTGAATCATGCTGAAGCCAGCCGGTCCCTCAATATCAAATCCATGACTACCAGCATAAAATATACCCTTAATACCAACCAGATTCTGGACATCCTCTCTCATCCTGCCACTAACGATTGCCACAGTATGGATTTTAGCTAATGTTTCTACTGTTTTTTTCATATCAGAAGAAATAATGGCCAATTCAGGACTTTCCACAATGGGTGTTAAAGTTCCATCATAATCTAAAAAGAAAGTCATCTTTTGCTTAGTAGTAATTACTGCTTTACCGGTACGTTGGTAATAAGGATTAATAAAAATATTTTTTCCTCTGCTAAGTTCCTGAGATAGGATAGCAGGGGCCTGCTTTAGATTATCAAAGCACAAAAAGAAAGGCTTTGGTTTCCGATAAAACCAGTTATTTATTATGTCAATGCTGATTTCGGATAAATCTGGCACTACCAAATCAGCTCCCTGTTTTGCCAGCTCTTTTTCATTATTTTCCCTGGCTACTCCCAGTACCAGACCAAATCCTCCATTTCTACCTGCTTCTACTCCGGAAGTAGCATCTTCAACCACTACTGAGTTTTCAGGGAGGGTTCCCAAATTTTTTGCTGCAGTTACAAATATATCACCTTCTGGTTTACCCTTAAGCTTAAGTTTTGCAGAAACAATTCCGTCTACCATGGTATCAAATAGGCCTTCCAGGTTTACCGATTTTAAAATGGCCTGGCAATTTTTAGAAGAGGAAGCCACTCCAATCTTAATTCCACTTTTTTTTAAATCTTTAATAAGACTGATAGTTGAAGCAAAAACCTCTGCCCCTTCTTCCTTCAATAATTTAGCGAATAATTGATTCTTTTTGTTACCTATCCCGCAAATTGTTTCTTTATCTGGAGAATCAGAGGGATCTCCATAGGGGAGGTAAATATTACGTGATTCTAAGAAGTTTTGTACTCCCTGATAGCGCGGTTTGCCATCCACATAAGTCAGGTAATCCTTGGGTAAGGAGAATTCTTGGAAGGGCTCTTTATCCCTTTTTTCTCTTAATTTAAGATATTCATCAAAAACTTTTTTCCAGGCGTGAGCATGTAAAGTTGCAGTTTTAGTTACAACACCATCTAAGTCAAATATAACGGATTGAAAAGCAAGCTCTTTTTCCATTAATTACCTCTTTTCCCCGTGCTTGAAATAAGGCGTAGTAAAATTTAAAATTACTGTTTAATTCTTTATGATAATAAGTTTACCTATTATAACTGATATGTCAAATGTTTCCGGGTGAGCTTGCAAAATTATTTATAATATGGCATATTATTTTAATAACTATAAAAAAAATCAATGAGATTACCGCTTGAGGTTAAAAAAGTGTCGTTAATCTAATCAGTTAGAAAAAGATGAAAGAGATGGTAGATGTTTATGTTTAGAGTAAAAGAAAAAAAAGTCATTAATAATTTAGGTATTAATGTAAAAATGTTAACAATTATTAAAGTTTTCTTATTTTTGCTGATTAGTATGATTGTATTTATTGCTTCCTCTTTTTCTACTTGTGCTAATATACCGAAAGTAAAACTTGGTAATGAAGTTTTATTGGAAGATTATTTTCAGCTAATTGAAGGTAAAAAAGTAGGACTCATCACCAATCATACCGGAGTAGACAGCCAAGGGGTAAGCCTTATTGACAACCTCCTTGCTACCGGTAGAGTAAAACTGATAGCCCTTTATGCCCCAGAACATGGTCTTGATGGAAAAGCTCGTGCTGGCGCTCAGCTAGGTTACTACATACATCCCCATTATGATATCCCGGTCTATAGTCTTTACGGAAGCGCCAGAATGCCTACTCAGGAAATGTTATTAATGATAGAGGTATTACTTTTTGATATTCAGGATATCGGAGCTCGTACTTACACTTATATGTCTACTCTGCAATATTGTATGGTAGCTGCAGAGAAATATAATAAACCAATTATAGTGCTGGATAGACCGAATCCCTTAGGTGGTGTGATTGTAGAGGGCCCGGTGGTAGAAGATGGTTTTAAGTCATTTGTGGGAGTAGATAATCTGCCTATGGCTCATGGTATGACGGCAGGAGAATTAGCTCAATTTTATAATCGTAATATTGGAGCTGATTTGACCGTTATTCCTATGGAAGGATATCATAGGGCTATGTCTTTTGCTGATACCGGACTTCCTTTTGTGCCTACTTCACCCAATATTCCTGATCTTGATTCAGTTTATGGCTATCTGGCAACCGGATTGGGTGAAGGAACCGGTGTTTTTCAAAGAGACCAATTCCGATGGATTGGTGGTAATGGTCTGGATTCATACCAGTATGCTGAACTTCTAAATAAGGCAGGATTACCTGGTGTATGGTACATACCGGAAGACCGTGCTGAAGCAGGAGGAGTTCGCTTAGCAATTTACGATTATTATACCTTTAACCCTGCTAAGAGTGGTATCTATGCCCTGGCTTATGCCTTTATGTTGGGTAATTTTCAAGTCCCTAAGAGTACACCTGGCAATATAGTTATGTTTGACAAAATTATGGGTACTGATAAGATTGGTCGTTATCTGGAAGAAAAGGCTACTCCTCAAAAGATTGTTGCTTATTACACACCTGAGTTAGAAAAATTTAAAGAGATGCGGAAACAGTATCTCATCCCCGCCTACCAACCACCCGACAATTGATTAAAGATAATAATTAAAAATAGAATCTTTAATGATACGATAAGATATTTTAGGACATTATCTTATTGCTTTCAAATATAATAAGATAAAACTAATAACAATCTATAATTACAGGTAAAGTCTGGTGAGTTCTCTTGTTAAATAAGAGAAGGCCTCCTCAACGGTATCACAAAATTTCATCAAATTAAGATCGGACTTGCTAATAGTGCCGTATTTTAGCATTACTTCAAAATTAATAACCTGATTCCAGTATTCTGAGCCATAGATAATAATAGGTAATTGCTTTTCTAATTTTTTGGTCTGCAGCAGAGTTAACACCTCAAATAATTCATCAAGCGTACCAAAGCCACCAGGGAAAATCACTAATCCTTTGGCCAAATAAACAAACCAGTATTTTCGCATAAAAAAATAGTGAAATTCAAAATTAAGTTCAGGAGTTATATATTGATTGGGATATTGTTCCATCGGGATACTAATGTTAAGACCGATTGATTTTCCCCCAGCCTCTTTAGCGCCCCTATTAGCTGCTTCCATTATTCCCAATCCTCCGCCTGAGCAGACGATAAAACGAGAATTTGAATTGAGAGATTTAGACCAACTGGTCAGGCGTTTGGCCAGTTCAATGGCGTCCTGATAGTATCTGGAAAGAAATACTTGATTTTTGGCAACTTCTAATTCTTCCTCTAATTGTTTTTTATCCTGACAGTCACCAGAGGCCATTCTTTCTTTTATTTGCTCCAGGTATCTTCTGGCTTCAGAAGGTGGTTTGGTGCGTGCTGAACCGAAAAAAACAATAGTATCATTAATTTTATACTTCTGAAAACGCTGCATAGGTTCTAATAATTCTGCTAAGATACGAATAACCCGGGCGTCTCTGCTATTAATAAAATCTAAATTTTTATAGGCTTTTTCTGCTTTTGACAATTTTTTATTCATAGAATTTAACTATGCTTTCTATAATATATTTAAGGGGAATTCTTACCCTCTTTAGAGGGGTGTCCCGCAGGGACAGGGTGTTTCCCTTGAGAACCTTTAAATTAACTTTAAGGTAATAGTTATCACCCTCACCTTACCTCTCCCTTCTAAGGGAGAGGAATATGGTATTAGAATATTATATTCTTTAAATTAAGGATAAAGATTTTTAAGAATTAGGAATTGTTAAAATCCTATACCTTAAAATATTATTTGTCAAGAAATGAATTATCTTCCATTATTTTTCTGTTAAAATTATGCTGTAGATTAGAAAACTGAGCGTCTGCCGAAAATCTGCTTGATTAAACATGAAACATATATTATAATAAAAAGCAATTAATAAATAAAGTTCATTCAGCTAACATACTCCGAGCTATTACACCTAATACTGAAGTGATGGTGGATAGCCGACAGGGAATAAGTGGAAACATTTATTCCTCCCATGTTTGGAAAGGAGGTTGATATTAGGGAAATATATTAACCAACACCAGACACAGTGTTGGTTTTTTTATTAATTTTAGGTCATTATATTAACTAATTCAGAAAGGAAATAGATTTTATGAATAAATATTTTTTAAACAAGATAATTTTGGCTTTAGCAATTGTAACAATATTTACTGGGTTGGTTTTTGCTGCACCAGTAAATTTAAAACTTGCTACCACAACCAGTACTGAAAATTCAGGATTGTTGGGAATTTTGTTGCCTCCCTTTGAGGAAAGATATAATATTAAGGTTGATGTTATTGCAGTTGGTACTGGTGCTGCTATTCAATTAGGTGAAAATGGAGATGTGGATGTCGTTCTGGTTCATGCCAGAGCAGCGGAAGATAAGATGGTAGAAGAAGGTTATGGTGTGAATCGTAGAGATGTTATGCATAATGATTTTATTATTGTGGGACCACCGGATGACCCGGCAGGTATAAAAGGTGAAAAAGACGCTGCTTTAGCTCTTACCAAAATAGCTAATTCAGAAAAGCAGGTGTTTTTTGTTTCTCGTGGTGATAAATCTGGAACTCATATAAAGGAATTAGAATTATGGCAAAGTGCTGGTATTGAACCGCAAGGTGAGTGGTATCTGGAAATTGGACAGGGGATGGAAGCAGCCTTATTGGTTGCTGACGAGAGACAGGGGTATGTACTTGCCGATCGAGGAACTTATTTAGCTACCAAAGACAAAATAGAGTTAGTAATTCTTTCTGAAGGCGACCCCCGACTTTTTAATCCCTACGGTATTATTGCAGTTAACCCCGCTGTACATCCCCATGTTAAATATATGGAGGCCATGCAGCTCATTGCCTGGATGACCTCCCTAGAAGGGCAGAAGATAATTGGAGAATATAAACAACATGGAGAAGTACTATTTTTCCCTGATGCTATTCCTTTGAGTAAATAATCAAATAACTTCTTCACTACAGATGGCACTCAATTTTATGGGGGTGCCATCTGGGTTATGGTCTCAAAGATATTTTCTCCTAATTGCTAAAGTGGTAAGATATAATTAATATTTGAGGTAATATTTTGAGTTTTCTCCTGGAAGGATTACAAACAGCCTTTAGTCTAATTTTCTCTTTAGATAGAGAAGTTTTTCAAATTGTATTATTCTCCTTAAGAGTATCATCAACTGCTATTATTTTAGCTGCCTTATTAGGTATACCGCTGGGATTTTTAATTGCTGTGAAAAATTTTCGAGGGAAAAAATTCGTACTTGTTTTAGTAAACAACGCCTTAGCCTTACCTACGGTTGTAGTAGGGTTGCTGGTCTATTCTTTTATTTCTCGGGTAGGTCCATTAGGTTATTTTGGACTACTATACACTCCCACTGCCGTAATTATTGGTCAATTTTTATTAGCTACTCCAATTATTATAGCTTTAACCCATTCTGCTATACAAGGAATTGATACTAAAGTAAGAAGTACTGCCTTAACTCTGGGCGCAACCGAAATACAGGCTGCCTGGACGGTAATTAAAGAAGCCCGTTTTGCAGTTATGTCCGCGGTAATTGCCGGATTTGGCAGAATCATTGCCGAGGTAGGAGCTGCTATGATGTTAGGTGGAAATATTAAAGGCTCTACCAGGACGATGACTACTGCGATTTCCTTAGAAACTTCCAAAGGAGAGTTTGGTTTTGGTATAGCTCTGGGAATTATTTTATTGTTAATTTCTTTAAGTATCAATGCCTTATTAAGTTATCTTCAAAGTAAAAAGGTGTAAACTAACATGAATAATTTTAATTTACTCCAAGTCAGAAACCTGAAAAAATTTTATAACCAACATGTTGTGTTAGACATCCGTACTTTGAACTTTGCACAAAGTAAAGTTTATGCCATTGTAGGTCCCAATGGTTCTGGAAAAACAACCCTGCTCAATATTTTAAATTTACTTGATAATCCGGATGAAGGTCAAATATTTTTTAAAGGAAAAGATCTAAGACAATTTTCTAATAAAGATATGCTGAGAATTAAAAGACAGATAACACTGGTCCATCAAAAACCGTTTTTATTTCATACTACTGTGTATAACAATATAGCCTATGGATTAAGAATAAGGGGTCTAACTGACCAGGAGCAGGAGAAAAGAGTAAAGAAAGCTTTACAGATGGTTGGTCTTTCGGGATTTGAGAAGAGAGATGCTTATCAACTATCGGGAGGAGAAGCCCAACGAGTAGTTATTGCCCGGGCCTTAGCTATAGAACCAGAAATACTTTTTCTGGATGAACCCACCGTCAATATTGATAATAGATATATTAATGTTATCGAAAGAATTATCAAAAAAATTAATCAAGAATTGAATACCACCGTAATTTTCACTACTCATGACCTTTCTCAGGCTTATCGCTTAGCTGATGAGATAGTATCATTATTAGAAGGAAGAATTGTTCCTCATGTACCTGAAAATATTTTTAGAGGGGAAATAATTCAGGAGAATGGATTACAATGGTGTAAAGTTACCGATGATATTCGATTTTCAGTAGTAAGTAAAAAGAAAGGTTTGGCTTATATTTATATCGACCCCAGGGATATTATTTTATCCTATGAACAATTTTCATCAAGTGCCAGAAATACGTTTGCTGGGAAAATTATTAAAATTTCAGAACAGAATCATCTTATTAGATTAGTAGTAGATATTGGGGTAGAATTAATTATCGTCATTACTTATGAATCATTTCAAGAATTGCATCTTAATATAGGAAGTAAAGTATACACTACCTTTAAGGCCTCTGCGGTAAAAATTTACTAATAATTAGAAGTCCTTCTTATGTTATGTTAATTTAGAATTCTTCTCTAAAATAAGAAACAATATAATCTAACCGCCTTCACCTTCATCCTCTCCCTTTAAGGGCGAGGGTGAAAGAGAGGTGGAAAGCAATATTTTGAAAAATAATGTTTTTTGTTATGAGGTGTGGTATACTTATTTTGGAATTGAGTTTTTACCTTATCCTAAAAAACTTTTTAAAATAGTAAATCTATTTTATAATAAAAACCAGGTTTTAATATAGGGGCTTTCAAGGGGAACACCTCGTCCCTTCGGAACACCCCTCTCAAGAGGGGAATTTTTCCCTTGCCTATCTTGTTTGCAAAACGAGATATATTTTTTTGGAAAGTAATTTTTCTTTATTTTTTAACTAACATTTAAACTATATACTGAATACTGGATACTCAATACTGATAATTGAGGGGTCTCAGGGGGCGAAGCCCCCTGAATATCTTGTTACACCATCTCTCTAATCCCTCTCTCTTAGAAAGGAGAGGAGAAGAAGAGGAAGTAAGGTATTTTTCTTTATTTCTTAACTGTATTTTACTATATACTCAATACTAGATACTCAATACTGATAATTGAGGGGTCTCAGGGGAAACCTCCCCTGAATATCGTGCATGGCTAAGAGAATTTTACAGCAAAATGAAATTCCATAATAGGAGGTGATAAAATAAGGGCCATAATATAGAAAATAAAAAATAATTTGAATAGGTGTATCTTTTAAAAAAAATATAATAAATAGAAAAGGAGAAGGGAAATGAAAAAAACATTAGTTCTTTTATTTTTAGTCTTACTGATAATTGTTACCGGGAATGTAGCTCTTGCTCAGGAAGTAGTAAAATTTGGTATTGCTGAGCCCATGACCGGTGCTATGGCAGTTGGTGGTGAGCTTTGCTGGCGAGGTTACGAGCTTGCTCATGAGCAGAAACCTACCGTATTAGGGAAAAAAATTGAATTGGTGCTAGTTGATAATAAAAGTGATAAGGTGGAAGCAGCCAATGCAGTTTCTAGACTGATTGAGAGAGATGGAGTAGTAGCTGTTTTTTGTGGTTATGGCAGTGGCAATGCCATTCCAGCTGGGGAAGTTGCTAATAAGGCTGGCATTCCCATGGTTTCTGCAACTGCTACCAATCCATTAGTCACTCAAGGAAAAGATTTTGTCTTCCGTGCTTGCTTTATTGATCCTTTCCAGGGCCAGGTTATGGCTCGTTTTACTTATGAAAACCTGGGAATTAAAAAAGCTGCTCTTTTAGTGGACATTGCTCAGGATTATTCGGTAGGGCTGGCTAATTTCTACAAAAGGACCTTTGAAGAGCTTGGTGGGGAAATTGTAAGTGACACCAAGTACAATACTGGTGACCAGGATTTTAGTGCCCAATTAAGCCAGATTATCGCTTCTGGCGCAGAAGCCCTTTTCTTCCCTGGTTATTTTGGAGACGTGGCTTTAATTGCCATTCAGGGGAGAGAGTTGGGATACACCGGTCAGTATTTAGGTGGTGATACTTTGCATAACCCGGTTCTGATAGAACTGGCCAAGGAAGCAGCTGAAGGTTTAATTGCCAGTACCTTCTTTGCTGAAGATCAGCCTGCTACACCTGAATCAGAAAAATTTGCTAAACTTTTCCGAGAAAAGTATAATTTGGCTCCCGACGCAGTATCGATTCTCTGTTATGATTCCTACAATTTAATGGTTGATGCTATTGAGAGAGCAGGCTCATTTGATCCAGTAGCTATCAGGGATGCCTTAGCTGCTACCAAAGATTTCCAGGGTGCTGGTGGTTCTATTACCATTGATGAAAATGGAGATGCCATCAAACCGGCTGTTTTGGTCAAAGTGGTAAATGGAGAATATAAATACGAAACTACTGTTTATCCTTAAATATGGTGATAAATGATTAGTTAATATTACAGGCAGAAGAAACAGGTTTACCTCCTGTTTCTTCTGCCTGTATAGTGTATGGATTTATAGATTAAGGGAGAAGAATAATAGTAGCAGAGTTTTTTTAAAATTCCGATACTAGTAACGTAATCTTTTTTTAAATGAGGAGACTATTATGTCACTAAGTTTACTCTTGCAGAATATTGCTAATGGTCTATCGTTGGGGAGTTTGTATGCTTTAATTGCCATTGGCTATACTATGGTTTATGGTATTTTAAGGTTAATAAACTTTGCCCATGGGGAAATCTTTATGCTGGCACCTTATTTTCTTTATTTTGGATTTTTAATCTTTCACTTACCCTGGTGGGTATCTGTAGTAATTGCTATTGCCTTAACTTCCCTGACTGGCATGTTAACTGAAAAGATTGCTTATAGACCTTTGCGTGATGCCCCCAGAGTATCAGTTTTAATTTCAGCTATTGGGGTATCGTTTTTTTTACAAAATTTAGCAATTGTCGTTTTTTCAGGAATTCCTAAATCAGTTCATCGTCCCGAATTTTTTACCAAAATTTTCCAATTGGGCGATATTCGTATCCAGTCTACTCTTTTTGCCTCCATTGGTATATCTATTATAGTTTTATCTTTACTCATCTATATTGTTTACCGAACCAAGACTGGTCTGGCTATGAGGGCTATATCAACAGATATTGAGACCTCCAGACTGATGGGTATTGAGGTTAACAAGGCAATATCAGTAACTTTTATTATTGGTTCTGCCCTGGCAGCGGTGGGTGGTATTTTATGGAGTCAAAGGTTCCCCCAATTATTTCCTACTATGGGAATGATACCTGGCTTAAAAGCTTTCATTGCTGCGGTGGTTGGAGGAATTGGAAGTATACCGGGAGCTATGTTTGGTGGTTTTATATTAGGTATGTCCGAAATATTATTTGTTACTTTTTTCCCCGGCTTTTCAGGCTATAGAGATGCTTTTGTCTTTCTAATTCTGATCTTAATTCTGCTTTTTAAGCCTGATGGTATTTTAGGTAAAAAGGTCCAGGAGAAGGTGTAGTATGATGAAAAGACAAAATGCAAAAGTATTTACCATATTAGCTTTAATAGTACTGTCTATATTAGTTTATCTTGCCCAAAATAAATTAGATCCTTACCAGATAAGAATTCTCAATCTTGGGGCAATTTATGTTACCTTAGGGGTAAGTTTAAATTTAATATATGGGTTTACCGGTCAATTTTCCCTGGGTCATGCTGGGTTTATGGCCATTGGTGCTTATGTAACTGCTCTATTGGTACTACCGCCTTACTATAAGGAAATGATTTTTATCCTGGAACCTTTAGCCTGGCCCTTCACCGTAATTCATGCTCCTTTTCTAATTGCTCTATTATGTAGTGGATTAATGGCAGCTCTTGCTGCCTTTTTAATTGGTTTACCAGTATTAAGATTAAAAGGAGATTATTTAGGAATAGCTACTTTAGGTTTTGCCGAAATAATTAGAGTAATTGCTAATAATCTTCCTCATATTACCAATGGAGCATTGGGAATTAAAGGAATTCCGGAATTTACCAATCTTTGGTGGACAGTAGGGGTGGCAGTGGTTACCATTTACATTATTAAAGGATTAGTTCATAGTAGTTATGGCAGGGCGTTAATGGCCATTAGGGAAAATGAAATTGCTGCTGAGGTTATTGGAATAAATCTAACTTATCATAAAGTAATGTCCTTTACTATTAGTGCTTTTTTTGCTGGAGTAGCCGGTGGTTTATTTGCTTGTTTGTTAACTACTATAGATCCTAAGGCATTTATGTTTGTAATGACCTATAATATACTGATAGTAGTAGTACTTGGTGGTTTAGGCAGTATTACTGGAACAGTAATTGCAGCCTTTCTCTATAATTTCTTACTGGAATATCTGCGTCCTATAGAGGCTGGTTTTCAGATAGGACCAATTGTTTTTCCTGCCATACCTGGCTTGAGGATGGTTACTTTCTCAGTGGTACTTTTAGTTCTTATTATTTATAAACAAAGTGGGCTAATGGGTGGTTTTGAATTTTCCTGGCAAGCTTTTTTTCAATTTGTTAATAAATTATTTACCAAGAAAAAACCCACGGAAGGAAGTACTTCATGAGAGAAATATTAAATATCGATAACATCACTATAAAGTTTGGAGGTTTAACAGCGGTAAAGAATTTTATATTGAAAGTTTTTCCTGGAGAACTTATTGGTATAATTGGTCCTAATGGTGCTGGAAAGACAACTATATTTAATATGATTACTGGAATATATAAACCAACGGTAAATAAGATTTATTTTCAAGATACAGATATTACCGGTATGAAACCCGATAAAATTGCTAAAATGGGTATTGCCAGAACTTTTCAAAATGTAAGGCTAATGGAGAATTTAACAGTAATTGATAATGTTATGATAGGGTTTCATCTTCATTTGCAATCAAACCTGCTTTCTGCTATTTTTAAATTTCCAGATTATGTTCAGGAAGAAGAGAGTATTTACCAAAAATCGATAGAATTACTGGAGAAAGTTGATTTGGAGGGATATAAATTAGAAAAAGCAGGCAGCCTTCCCTATGGTCAGCAGAGGAAATTGGAGATAGTAAGGGCCTTAGCCACTCGTCCAAAACTATTACTCTTGGATGAACCAGCAGCCGGAATGAACCCTCAGGAAACCAAAGAACTAATGCGTTTTATTCAAGAAATTAGGGAAGATTTTAATTTAACTATTTTATTAATAGAACATGATATGAGAGTAGTGATGGGAATATGTGAGAGAATAATGGTATTAAATTATGGTGAGACAATTGCCGAGGGAAATCCAGAAGAAATTCAGCATAATCCGGAAGTAATCAAAGCCTATTTGGGGGTGGAAGCTACTTATGCTTAAGGTAGAAAATTTAAATGTTTTTTATGGTGGAATACATGCCTTAAAAGGTATCACCTTTGAGGTACCACAAGCCAAGATTACTACTCTAATTGGAGCTAATGGTGCTGGCAAGAGTACCACTTTAAGAGCTATATGTTCCTTAGTTAAAACTAAAACTGGGAAAATAATTTTTAAAGAAAAAGATATCACCAGTTTATCTACTGATCAGGTTGTTAAAATGGGAGTAGCTATGATTCCTGAAGGGAGAAAAATATTTCCCAATCTTACTGTCCAGGAAAATTTAGACTTGGGAGCCTTCACTCGGCAAGATAAAGAAGGAATTGCTAAAGACCTGAATTGGGTTTATGAATTGTTTCCTCGATTAAAAGAAAGACTCTGGCAAAAGGGTGGGACTCTCTCAGGTGGTGAACAACAGATGCTGGCAGTGGCTCGAGGATTGATGTCTCGTCCCAAGCTTTTAATGTTAGATGAACCTTCTTTGGGTTTAGCGCCACTTTTAGTCCAGGAAATAATAGAAATAATCCAAAAAATTAGTCAAGAAGGAATAACCATACTTTTAGTGGAACAGAATGCCTTCGCTGCTTTAAAGATATCTGACTATGCCTATGTATTAGAGACAGGTCGTTTGGTGTTAAAGGGAAGTGGAGAGGAACTATTAAAAGAAGAAAAAGTTAAAAAGGCTTATTTGGGAGAATAAAGGGATGACCCTTTTGACATCGTCTGATGTTAATAACAAAATTATAAATAAAAAAGAGCAACAGTCCTTTATGACTTTTTTTTGTTCTTATACACCTGAGGAAATAATTATGGCCTCCGGTTTTCAACCTAAGAGGGTGATCCCTTTGGGTTCAGACCCTTCCTTAGCTAACTCTTTTCTTGATAGTAATTTTTGTCCGTATGTGCGCAGTATTTTAACCTGGGCTATAAATCTAAAGCAAGATAAGGCAATGTTGCCAACTGTGCTGGTGAATTCCTGTGATGGTATGCGCCGCCTGCATGATGTGTGGAATTATTATCTTAAAAATTCCTTTGTCTACTTTCTGGATTTGCCCAGAAAGCAAGAGTCAGCTAGTAAAGAACAATTTAAATTATCTTTATATCGATTGAAAGAAAGTTTAGAAGAATTTACTGGTAAAAAAATAACTGAGGAAAAATTAGCCGTGGCTATTCAGCAAAATAACGAATTCCGAACTCTACTTGAAAAATTAGACCAATTGAGACAAAATCAGACTATTGTCTTCTCTTCTTATGATTTTTTAAAATTGATACCGGAAGGAATACAGTCTTCTAAAAGAGATTATAATCACTATTTAGATAATTATATTGTTGAACTTTTAAAAAAGGCAACTAAGCGAGACCAAAGAAGGAAGAAGACAAAATTACCTCATCTACTTTTAACCGGTACTGTTTTAGATAATTTAGAGCTGATTAAGACTATTGAGGAGTATGGTGGTTTTATAGATATAGCTGATCATTGTAATGGATGGCGTTATTATGTGAACAAAATAGATGAGCAGGAGCCAGATAAAATGGAGGCTATAGCAAAATTTTATTTAGAGAAGACCGCCTGCCCCAGAATGCTGGCCAGTGAAGAGAGAGAAGAAAGACTTTTAGAAATCATAAAAGCCAGAAATATTGATGGGGTAATATTTTATAACCAAAAATTTTGTGATCCATCCCTATTTCAAATTCCCTTATTAAGGGAAAAAATAAAATTAATGGGGATTCCTTCTTTATTTTTGGAAGGAGATTTTAGTTTAGATATTAGTGGACAGGTCAAAACAAGAATACAGGCTTTTCTGGAGGCCATAGAATTTGGATAATAGTAATAATGATGATTTAAAAGATAAGATCATTTCCTTGCTTGCTCAATATCCTTTTACTTATTCACTTTTTCAAAACTTTGGTAATTTTTATTTTAGAAAATCAGATCGAAGTTTCCTGTTCTGGTTGCAATTTTTTACTCAACAGCTGGAAAATGCCTACCAAAGAAAAAAACCAGTAGTGTGGACTAATATATTTACTCCTTCTGAATTACTTTATGCCCTGGATGTTATCCCTATCTATCCGGAAATGATTTCTGCTTCAGTGGCTTCTATTGGTCTGGCAAATTATTTTATTGAGAAGGCTGAATCAAACTTTTATTTACCCGATTTGTGTTCTTTTTATCGAGTGGCCAGTGGAATGTATTTAAGAAATTGTCTTCCCAAACCTGATCTGGTAATTTCTACTTCCCTATTATGTGATGGTTCGGTCAGGTTTTTTCAAAATGTCAGTCGTTATTATCATTGTGATTATTTCTTAATCGATCCTTCCTATGAAGAGAATGAAAAGAGTTTGATTTATCTAACAAGGGAATTAGAAAGTTTGGGAAAATGGGTGAGCGAAAGAACAGACCGGGAATTTTCTCTAAATACATTTCGAAATAGCTTAGCCTTAGCTAATGAAAGCAGGTTAATAATTCAAAAAATTAACCAATTAAGAGAGAACTCCCCAGCTCCTTTATCAGGTTGGAATGCCTTAGCTTACCAATTGTATATGTATTTTTCCTCTTTAGGTTCTGAGGCGGGATTAGAATTTTATGAAATATTATCTCAGGAAGTAGAAAAACATGTTGCTCAAGGGGAAGGGGTTATTAACCAGGAAAAGGCTCGGGTGCTCTGGCTTCATCAGTTGAGACCTTATTATCCCAATATTATCTGGCAAGCCCTGTTAGATTATGACACGGTTATTGCTTTTGAAGAAATAAGTCAGGTATGGTGGCCAGAATATAATCTGGCAGAACCTTTTTTAGGCCTGGCAAAAAAGATACTTACCAATCCTGGAACAGGGCCGATAAATCGTCGCATCTCCTCTATTTTGAACTTAATAGAGAAATATCATATTGATGGAGCTATTCATTTTAATCAAAGGGGATGTCGTCAGAGTTGTGGGGGTGCTCCTTTGATTAAAGAATTTTTGAAAATGAAGAAAATACCCATGCTTATTCTTGATGGAGATGGTATTGATGCTCGTAATTATTCAGAGGGACAAACTAAAACAAGATTAGAAGCTTTTTTGGAGATAATAAGTCAAAAAAATTGACCTTAATTTAAATAATATAATATTCTAGTACAGTATCCCTCTCCCTTAGAAGGGAGAGGTAAGGTGAGGGTGATGAATAGTTAATAGTTATCAGTTTACAGTTAACTGTTTTCAGATAAAAGATGTGGGTATAAGTGAATGAGATTGCTTCGTCGCTTCGCTCCTCGCAATGACAAAATCGTATATCGTTAAAATTAGTCGTTAGTATCTGGCATTTAGTTTGCCTATTGCTCATTACTTATTACTGGTTACTTATTACTGAATTGGCTCCTCGCAATGACAAAATAGTATACCGTATTACGTATAACGTATATCGTTGAAATACAGTTGCTAGTCGGAATGTAATTCAGGGGTTCTCAAGGGAAACACCCCGTCCCTTTGGGATACCCCTCTCAAGAGGGGAAACTTCCCCTGAATATCTTGTTTATGAAACAAGATAGATTTTCTTTGAATATATTTTTCTTTATTTTTTACTAGCATTTAAACTATATACTAAATACTAGATACTCAATACTAATAGAAGAGGGGTCTCAGGGGAGGTTTCCCCTGAATATAAGAATTGTTATGAACTTTCGATATTATATGAGATAAACTACCAAAGAAAAATGTCATTGCGAGCCTGCCACTTGCCTCTTAACACCAGTTAAGGGGCAAGGGGCAGGCGTGGCAATCTCATACTATTATTGCCCGCATCTTTGGTCTGAAAACTGATAACTAAAGGCCATCTTACAATTAATTCTGTGGGTATAAGTGGATGAGATTGCTTCGTCGCTTTGCTCCTCGCAATGACAAAGTCGTATATCGTTAAAATTAGTCGTTAGTATCTGGCATTTAGTTTGCCTATTGCTCATTACTTATTACTGGTTACTTATTACTGAATTCGCTCCTCGCAATGACAAAATAGTATACCGTATTACGTATAACGTATATCGTTGAAATACAGTTGCTAGTCGGAATGTAATTCAGGGGTTCTCAAGGGAAACACCCCGTCCCTTTGGGGATACCCCTCTCAAGAGGGGAATTATCCCCTTGATTATCGGAATTGCTAGGCAATTTCGATATTTTAAAAGTTTTATCCTTAATGTAGATAATATACTAGTACAATATCCCTCTCCCTTAGAAGGGAGAGGGGAGGGTGAGGGTGATGATGAGGGGTTTCAGGGGATACCTCCCCTGAATATCTTGCTTATGAAACAAGATAGCATTTTCTTTAAATATATTTTTCTTTATTTTTTACTAGCATTTAAACTATATACTGAATACTAGATACTCAATACTAATAGAAGAGGGGTTTCAGGGGATACCTCCCCTGAATATGTTCTAAGGAAAAAATAATAGAGGAAGAAATAAAATGGTAGTAGCTGGTATAGATGTAGGTGCGGTAACAACTAAAATAGTAGTAATGAATGAACAGCAAATAGAAGGTTCTCTGGTGGCCAAAAGTGGTGTGAACATTGAAAAGACCGTAAGAAATTATTTTGAGGAAGTATTACAGAATGCTGGTTATCAGCTAAAAGAGGTCAGTAAGATTGTCTCAACAGGTTATGGCAGAGCAAGTGTTCCCTTTGCCCATAAAAGTGTCACCGAGATTACCTGTCATGCTAAAGGTGCTCATTGGTTAAATCCTTCCGTACGTACTGTAATTGATATTGGGGGACAGGATAGTAAAGTTATTTCAATTTCAGAGCAGGGGCAGGTAATTGACTTTATGATGAATGATAAATGTGCTGCCGGGACGGGACGTTTTTTAGAGGTAATGGCTCAGGTACTTGAGGTAAATCTGGAAGAGTTAGGCAGACTTTCTCTGCAATCAAGAAAGAAAGTTCATATCAGCTCTATGTGTACCGTTTTTGCCGAATCTGAGGTTATTTCATTGATTGCAGATGGCTGCCAAAAAGAGGATATTATTCGTGGATTGCATGAGGCCATTACCAATCGTATATATTCATTAGCTGCTCGCTTGTCTATTCAGGATACCATAGCTTTAACTGGTGGAGTTGCTAAAAATAAAGGAATGATTCTGGCCTTTCGAAATAAAATTAAGAAAAAGTTTTACTTACCACCTGATCCTCAGATAGTAGGGGCTATCGGCGCTGCTCTTATCGCCCAGAATATATAATTTGAACTAAACTATTATTAAGCAAAAAATATGAAAAATTGGGTAAAATATAATATTTCAATAAAAAATTTAGTTATTATTTTTATTATTGTTACTGCCGGATTAGTTTTAACCGAGATTTCTAAAGTAAAGATACCTACTTCTTATTATCAAACGCAGCTTGAAGCTGCCAGGATTATGATGGATTCCTTGTCGGTTATTAGAGAGGAAAGAGAAAAAAGGGGGATTCCAATTGATACAAAAATAGATCCTAATAAAACGGGTATCATTGGAGAAGAATATACTCCTTTAACTACCACTCTAGGGAATCTGGAGGCCAAGAGAACCTCTGCTAATCCTGATTTTGCTGCTTTGATGGTAAAATATTTTCAGCAAGCTGGTTTGAAAGAAGGTGATATTGTTGCTATTGGCGCCAGTGGTTCTTTTCCTGGTTTAATTATTGCTACCCTATCTGCCGGTAAGGCAATGAATATTACCCCCTTAATTATCTACTCTATTGGAGCCTCAGAATATGGCGCCACCATTCCTACCTTCACCTTTATTGATATGTTAAAAATTTTAAATGAAAAAGAGCTACTGCCCTATAAATTATTGGCTGTTTCTATGGGTGGAAACAACGACCAGGCAGAAGCAATGTTTTATCCAGATGCTAAAGAACTCATAATGGATATTGCCCAGTCGGCAGATACTACTTTTATTAATGTAACTAATTTGGCGGAAAATATTCAAAAAAGAATGGAATTATATCAGGAAGCAGCAGCAAATAAGGCCATTTCTCTTTTGGTCAATATTGGTGGGGCATCGCCTAATTATGGTAATACCACTGCTTCTATTACCTATCCCAATGGTCTGGTAATAAATGGTCCTGAAATCCCTGCTCACCCTGAACGTGGTCTGATTTTTGAGTTCCAGGCCTTAGAAATTCCAGTAATTCATCTTTTAAATATCCGTGATTTAGCTTTAAAAAATGGTATTCCTATTGACCCGGTTCCTTTGCCTGAGATAGGTCGATCAGAAGTATTTTTTGAATACAGGTATCAAAAATGGATTATTATATTCACTATTTTTATTGCTCTAGTCTATCTGATTTTCTTAAAAAGAATAAAATGAAGGTGGCAGGAAAAAGAAAGAACAAAAAATATTAATTAATAAAAAAATAAGTTGATTTTTGAGGCTTATATCTTTAAAATGTTGATAATTAACTTCAATTAGATTGAAAATACAGGCTTTAGTTGAAAAAAAATGATTAAAAATAATAAAGTAAGAACGAAAATCAGTTGCGTGGATTTACTCTGGTTCTGTTAAATCAAACCAAACATCTCCAGGAATTTATTGCTGAGTGGGAGTAAGAAAAAAAATCTCTATGTATATGGTAATGTATATGGTAAATTTCGAAGAAATTTTAACACTATTAAAAGAGGATTTGTGATTATGAATAGAATAGATTTAAAGCCTATAAAGCGACCTTTAATAATTTTCTTAATCCTTATTTTATTAAGCTTAACGGTTCCTTTTTTATTACCTGCTACTTTCTTAGGTGCCTATCTATGCTGGATAATTTTATCACTCATAGCTATTATCTATGGGCTAATAGTAATAGGAGGAAGCAAGTGAACTATTCTGCTATCATGCTGGGAGGAATGTTAATATGGTTTCTGGCAGGTTGTATCATTTCTTATTTTGCTAAAAAAAGAACAGGGCCAGGAATTTCCGAATACTTTATTGCTAATCGTACTATTGGTGGTTTTGTTTCTGCTATGACTTATAGTGCCACCACCTATAGTTCCTTTATGATGGTAGGATTGGTGGGAATGACTTATGCTACGGGAATCAGTGCCATGGGGTTTGAGTTATCTTATTTGATGGGGACCATTTTATTGTTAGTGTTATTTGCCCCCTATTTCTGGACCATAGCCAAAAAATATGAGTGTATATCACCAATGGAGTTACTGAGCAAGGTTTATAAGAGCCACCTGATAGGTGGAATAGCCACTATTTTTTCCCTGATAATGTTAATTCCCTATATGTCAGTTCAGTTTACCGGTATTGGTTATCTAATGGAGACTTTAACCGGTATTCCCTATCGGGTTAGTGTTTTTATAACCTTAATTATTATATTGGTCTTTACCCTCTGGGCTGGTATGCGTTCTGTTGCCTGGACCGATTGCCTGCAATCTATTATTATGTTAGTATCTTCCCTTCTACTTTTATATTATATAGTAAATCATTTTTTGGGAGGTTTTGGCCAATTCTTTCAGGTTATACAAACAGAGCATACTGATTTATTAGCTGCAAATAAAATGCCTTATCAAAGGTTTTTGGGTTTGACTGTTCCCTGGTTATTTTTTGCCTTAACCAATCCTCAGGTAAATCAGCGCATGTTTATACCCCGAGATGAAAAGAGTCTCAAAACAATGATTACTGGCTTTGCTATCTTCGGTTTAATCTATACTCTTATTGTGGTTCATATAGGTTTAGCAGCCAGACATATCTTACCCGGAGTAACCAATACTGATTTGATTACCCCCTTGCTATTAGCAAAAATTCCGGTTATTTTGGCTCTTTTTGTTTTTTTGGGAATAGTAGCTGCCTCTGTATCTACCCTAAATTCTATCATTCTTACCTTAAGTTCTATGTGTACCGTAGATATATACAGTCAATTATTAGAAGCAGATGAAAAGAAACAATTATTATTTGGTAAAATTATGGTGCCTGTTATTGCTGTTTTAGCCTTTTTCTTTTCTTTAGGGAAGTTTGGTATTATTGTGGAATTATCAGTAATGTCCTCTGCTGGGTTACTGGCTTTAGCTCCCAGTTATTTTGGGATTTTTTGGCCTAAGAGAGATTTAATAGCCGCTCTGAGCAGTATTATCGTAGGGGGACTAACTACCATTATCATGTATTTCACAGGCTATTATCCTTTAGGTATCTGGCCTGGAGTATGGTGTATTATCTTATCTACTATTATTTTTATAGTGATAAGTATAATAAGGTCCTCGTCCTCCCACAGTTATAAGTATAATTGAGAAAAAAAGGGGGATTATTTCCGAAGTAAGCAAAAGTATCTTTCTAGACAATTTATAAATTCATACCTTCTTTTATATTTTTGCCTGATTTCTAAAAAAGTAGAAAATAATACCATTTTGTGTTAAATTAGTGTATAATTTTTAACTATAATTTTTAACTATAAAAATCCCTGCTCAACTGCTTAAGCTAAGTAAAAAATATATTATTTGAATTATAGGAATTTCAAAAAATTTTCAATACTATGAAATAATTTTATTTAAATAAGGAATAAAATATGCTAATATATTTTGATACCTTACCCCAACCATCTCCCTTCAGAAGAGAGGGTAGGGAGAGAAGAAGTTAACGTAAGATGAGATTACCAGAAAGATGAAAGATTAAGTAAAGGAGAATATGGTATGAAGATTAGTTTTTTAGGTGCCAATCGTCTGGTATCCGGTTCATGCTATCTTATTCAAACTAAATATAAGAAGTTTTTAATTGATTGTGGTTTATTTCGGGGAGAAGAAACAATTACTCGCTTGAATTACTTGCCTTTTTCTTTTCGGCCAGAAGAAATAGATTTTGTTATTCTGACCCATGCCCATATTGACCATTGTGGTCGAATTCCAGAGTTGTATAAAGAAGGATTTCGTGGGCCAGTATATTGTACCAAGTCTACTATGGAACTTTGTGCTATTATGCTTCCTGATAGTGGTCAGATTCAGGAAGAAGATGCTGAAGAAGAGAACCAAAGGAGACTTAGAACAGGAGAACCTTTTATTGAACCACTCTATAGTATCGAAGATGCTTTAGATTCTCTGTTACTATTTCGAGGCGTACCTTATCAGTATAAAATTAATATTGATGAAAATATTAGTTTTCGGCTGCAAGATGCTGGACATGTTTTAGGTTCAGCTTCTATTGAATTATGGATAAAGGAAGATGGGAAAACTTGTAAGTGGCTATTTTCAGGGGATATTGGCAGAAAAAATAAACCATTTTTAAAAAATCCACAACGTATTAAAGAAGCAGACTATATAGTTATTGAATCAACCTATGGTGCTAGGAAACATCGTCCTTATCGTCAAGAAGTGAAAAAGTTTTTTGCTATTATTGATAAAACCTTAAAAAGAGGAGGAGATGTTGTTATACCGGCTTTCGCTTTACAGCGAGCCCAGGATATTATATACGAATTAAGTCACTATTACAATTTGCAGATAAAGCAGTTAAATGGTAAGAATAAAAAATTGAAAAAGATAAAATTTTATCTTGACAGTCCTTTAGCTATTGCTGCCACTAAAATATATCGTAATAATCCTCAAGATTTTGCTTTTAAGAATCTAAAGATTATGGAACAAAGAAATCAGTTACTTGATTTTCAATCTCTAAGGATGACCAGCACCAGCAAGGCTTCCAAACAGATAAGTCGTTCTAAAAGGAGTAAAATTATTATTTCAGCGAGTGGGATGTGTGATGGAGGCCGAATTCAATATCACCTGAAGGAACATCTCTGGGAAAAAAAGTCTTCCATCATTTTTGTGGGATATCAAGCTGAAGGTACCCTGGGCAAGAGAATAGTTAGTGGTGAGAAATGCTTAGATATTATGGATGAAATGGTTGATGTAAAAGCAGAAATTTATCATCTTGATGGTTTCTCCTCTCATGGTGATCGGGAGGAATTATTATGGTGGATAAAGGGGTTGCAAAACAAACCAAAAAAGGTATTTGTAGTACATGGAGAAAAAGAAGAATCAGAATCTTTTGCCAAACTTATCAAGCAGGAATTAACTTTTGATACTCATATACCAGTTATTGGCGAGACATTTCTAATTAATGATAATCAAATTATTACCCAGGGTATGATAAAAAATAGTAACAAGGAAGGGCAACTGGATGAGATTTTAACTGACCTTAATACTATTAAACACAAATTTCATCTTTTACTAACGGAAATGGAACTTTCCAGTGCAGAATATGAACAGGAGACTTTGTGGAATAAAATAAAGCAAGAATTAGACCAGTTACAAAAAGATATTCGAAGAGTAAAACATTTAATTAAAGAAAATGAATTAGAGGTATAGCAGATCATATGCCTTTGGGAAGGAAAATAGATGAAATACGATATACTGGAAAGTTTAATCAGTGTTTCCTGGCAAGCTGGTAGCTATATTTGCCATTATTACGAGAGCAGAGAATTTGGTGTCTCAGAAAAAAATGATAGCCATGATCTGGTAACCAATGTGGATAGAGAAACCCAAAGGATTATTCAGGAAGAACTATCCAGAAGGTTTCCGGATATTCCCATTATAGGAGAAGAAGATAAGAATTTCTTTGAAAAAGAGCATGCTTTTTTTATTGACCCTTTAGATGGTACTTTGAATTTTGTAAAACAGATTCCTTTCTTTTCCGTATCTATAGGATATTGGAAGGATAATAAACCAGTTTGTGGCGTAGTGTATGACCCACTCCGAAAGGAGATATTTTATGCCAGGTCAGGATACGGCAGTTATCGTAATGGTAAGGAAATAAAAATAAGTAAGAATCAGAGCAATAAATATAGAGTATTAGCTTCTGATTGGGGTCATGAACCATATTATTATCAGAAAAATATTGAAATGATCCAACGGCTAAACAAGGAGAAGTCATACTTATTTCGTTTTATGGGTTGTGCTAGTTTAGCAATTTGCTATGTAGGGGCGGGAATATTAGATGGTTACTGGCATTATAAACTTTTCCCCTGGGATATGGCGGCTAGTGTATTAATAGCACAGGAGGCCGGGGCCAGCGTTACTTTATTAGATGGCAAACCATTTGATCTCTGGAAGCAGAATGTACTGGTAGTGCTACCGGAACTGAAGAAAGAGGTTATTTCTATAGCGGAATTAGAGAAAGGATTATGACAGAAAGCTCAGACCATAAAAATAAAATATTAAAAAGAGGTCAAATCCTTAAAGAATTTCGCTGGGATATAGAATCTCTCTATAAGAATGATACAGAATGGGAACAGGATTACCATCAAGTAGAGCAACTGATTAATGAATTACTGACCTATCAAAAAAGTTTTACTCAGGAGGCCAGTTCTTTTCTCAATGTTCTAAAATTAAAGGATAGTATTTCAGCATTACTTCAAAAAATTTATACCTATGCCCATATGCGTAAAGATGAAGATAATGACAATAGCCTTTACCAGTCAATTTTTTCTCAAGCCTGCCATTTATTGGTTAGAGCTGAAGAAACTTTTTCTTTTCTAGAACCGGGAATTTTAGCTCTGGATGTTGAGCAATTAAAAGGATGGCTAAAAGAGGAGAAGCAACTACAGGTATACCAACACTATTTGGAAAAAATCTATAGAAAAAAAGAGCATGTTCTTTCTCCTGCTGAAGAGCAGATTGTAGCTAGAAGTGGAGAAATGGCTATGGTCTTTGAAGATTCTTTCCAGTTATTAAGTTATGCTGATCTTAGCTTTCCCGGGGTAAAGGATGAGCAGGGCATAATTACTCCTATTAGTCAAAGTAATTTTATTCCCCTGTTAAAAAGTCCAGGTCGAAACTTTCGTAAAAAAATATTTAAAAAATATTACAGTGTTTACCAACAACATCGCAACATTTATGCTTCTCTCCTCGCTGGTAGTATAAAAAAAGATAACTTCTATAGTAAAAGTAGAAGATATCAAAATAGTCTGGAGGCAGCCTTATTCGAGGATAATATTTCAGTTGACGTTTATAACAATCTGATAGATATGGTCCATAAAAATATTTATTTGCTGCATGATTATATGCAAGTGAAAGGAGATCTTTTACATTTAGATTGCTTACATATGTATGATCTATATGCACCTCTATCAGGAGATACCTTGCGAATTGACTACCAGCAAGCCCAGACCATTATTTTAGATAGCCTTCTACCTTTGGGCGAATTTTATTTATCAGTGGTCAAAGAAGGCTTTCGGGAAAGATGGATTGATGTATATGAAAATAAAGGGAAGACCAGTGGAGCTTATTCTACCGGTAGTTATGGTAGTAAACCATTTATTTTGATGAATTATCAGTCTACTTTAGAAGATGTCTATACCCTTACTCACGAATTAGGACATTCTCTCCATAGTTATTTTACCAATAAAAGCCAGCCTTTTATTTACAGTGATATCTCTATCTTTCTGGCAGAAATTGCCTCTACCACCAACGAAGTCTTATTGACCTACCATCTTCTTAGCCAGGTTAGCAATAAAACTGACCAGATTAATATTTTAAACCATTTCTTAGAACAATTTAGAACAACCTTCTTTCGTCAGGCTATGTTTGCTGAATTTGAACTTATGATTCATCAGAAACAGGAAAGGGGAGAATCGCTAACTGCCGATTTGTTTTGCCAGCAATATGCTGATTTAAATCGCTTTTATTATGGAAAAAATGTTATAATTGATCAGGAAATATGCTTAGAATGGGCTCGGATAGCCCATTTTTATTATCATTATTATGTTTATCAATATGCCACTGGTTTTGCAGCCGCCATTGCCCTTGCTCGCAAAATAAGGCAGGAAGGACCGACTGCAGTGAGGAGGTATGTAGATTTTCTCAGCAAAGGAAGTGCAGATTACCCAGTTTCTATTTTAAAGAGGGCCGGGGTAGATGTAACTGCTACTGATTACTTAGCTGATGCTTTACAGTTATTTAATGAGTTATTGGGGCAATTGAGAAGTAGCGCAGAAGACCAGGTCAAATAGAGTTTTTAATTAGTTCAGATGAGTAGCAAGAGAAAAGCTGAGAATAAATAATTTTATTAGGTAATTTTATAGTATCGGAATTTCAAAAAAATTCTGATACTATAAAATACTCTTTTTAGATAAGAAACAATATATTTTTACACCATATCTCTAATCCTCTCCCTTAGAAGGGAGAGGGGAGGGTGAGGGTGAATATGGTATACCGTATTA
>JAGPKD010000055.1 GCA_018054125.1 Candidatus Oleihabitans oleiphilus
GATTGAGGAAGTCAATATTTTCAGCAATCTGGGTAGCAGCTTCATTCCCTTGCACCTGGGAGGGAACCACCATAATATGAATATTAGGAAATCTACGTAAAGTGATGGAGATGATATCTCTGATTGCCGCTCCAGTAGGTGAGGTAATTACGGCAATTTTCCGAGGAATTTTGGGTAAGGGTTTTTTAATTTCCGACCTAAACAATCCCTCAGCTCTCAACTTTTCTTTTAAAGCTTCAAAGGCAGCAAATAATTCTCCCTTACCAGCCTCAGACATTTGAGATACATAAAATTGATATTCACCACGCCTTTCGTAAATCCTTATATCTCCTTTTGCCTTTACTTTCATCCCATCTGAAGGTTCAAAACTAAGCCCTAAATTACTACCTCGAAACATAACACACTTTAGCTGGCATTGCTCATCTTTTAAGACGAAATACATGTGTCCTGAAGAATGGTATTTAAAATTGCTTAACTCACCAATAACAGTTACATTATGTAACAGCGGGTCTGAATTAAATAATACCTGAAGGTGATGAGTAATACTACTTACTGTAAATATTTTTTCGTTTACTAAATTGGTCAACATCTTAAACCTTTAATCATCAGATATTTTTTATTCCTCGATAGGTAGCAATATACTATAATTTAGCTATTCTTTTAATTTAGCTACTCCTTTTTCAATTCTACCTAAAACGCCATTAACAAAACTAAAGGAGTTTTCAGTACTATATTTCTTGGCTAATTCTACTGCTTCATTAATAGAGACGCTTTTCGGTATACTATCAATAAAGACAATTTCATAAATAGCAATGCGCAATATATTACGGTCAATATTGGCCATTCTATCCAAAGACCAGTTATTGGCATGTTTTTTTAGCAAAGAGTCTATCTCGGATAAATGACTGAGTACCCCCTTTACCAATTCTAAGGAAAAAGAAATAACAGCATCTGCATCATGAGACTGAATAATATTTTCCATTTGAAAGGTATAACTACTTGCTTCATCTACATTACAATGAACAAGGTCAACCTGAAACAGGATTTTAAGAGCCATTTCCCTGGCTACTCTTCTGTTTCCCATAAATACCTCATGTCTAATATTCTATTATCAAACTTAAATTCACCATCTCTCTTCACCATCCCTCGAAGGGAGATGGTTAGGGTAAGGGTGTTAATATATTGCTAGTTCTTAAAATATTTTTACAAATATTTCTGGTGCTACTATTCTTTTTTTACTTCTATATTGTCTGGGATAGCGAATACCTTGAATATGCACATTAATTACATCAATTTCTATGCCGGTTATTTCCTTTATTTTCTCTTTTATTTTGGTCTGAATTTCCCAGGTCAAATCAGGTATCCGTATACCATAATTAATAATCAGAAAAAGATTTACTATTAGCGAATCAGGTTTTATTTCTACCCTAATTTCTTGAGCTAATTTTTCACTTTCTTCTGAACTATTTTTCACTACAGTTTCAGTAATTTTACTAAAAACATTTTTTTTCGATATAACAATACCTTTAATGTCCCGTAATATTAGATGAATTAATATTTCAATGGTTGCCCGAGAAATATTGATATTTCCCTTATCAGTGTTAATAGTAGCTAAATCCATTTGCTTTTCTTAAACTCTTTCCTGATATTTTTTATCACTCGTTGTTATTCTAATAAGGTCCCCTTCTTTAATAAAGAGAGGAACTTGCACCACCGCTCCAGTTTCTAGAGTAGCTGGTTTCATAGCTCCTGAAACTGTATTACCCTTTGCACCAGGCATAGTTTTTACTACCTTAAGAGCGATACTGGCGGGCAATTCTATGCCAATTACCATATCATTATAAAAAGTTACTTCTACATCATTTCCTTCTTTTAATAAATCAGCATAATTACCTATTTTCTCCTGCTCGATTGGAATTTGCTCATAGCTATCCTTATCCATAAAATAATAGTTATGGCCATCATTGTAAATATACTGCATATCCTTGCGTTCAATAATAGCCTGTTCAAACTTTTCCCCAGCACGAAAAGTTCTATCTAGAACCGCTCCAGTTTGTACATTTTTCAATTTAGTTCTAACAAAGGCACCCCCTTTGCCAGGTTTTACATGTTGAAATTCAATAATAGTATACAATTGTTCATCTAATTCTATGCTTATGCCATTTTTAAAATCACTGGTAGAAATCACCTTATCTCCTCCTTGCCTTTTTAGAATCAACAAAATACTTATAAATATATTTATAAATATATTTATCTGTGTTCTTTATAACTATAGATTTATCTAAACGTCCTTTTATTCCTAACTACTAACTAACAAACTGCCGACACAATTGCTTTACTTCTTGTAAAACTTCCTGTTTTATCTTTTCATTATCAATATTAGTCAATACCCTGTCCATTAATTCAGCAATGATGTTCATCTCTTTTTCCTGCATACCGCGAGTAGTCATAGCTGGTGTGCCAATACGAATACCACTGGTTACCATCGGCGGTTGGCTATCAAAAGGTACTGCATTTTTATTTACCGTAATTCCGGCCTCTTCCAAGGCCTTCTCAGCCTGTTTTCCGGTAAGCCCTTTATTTCTTAAATCAACTAACATCAGATGATTATCAGTGCCACCTGAGACCAGTTCATACCCTCTTTCTATTAATCTTTGAGCTAAAGTAAAAGCATTCTTCTTAATCTGTTTTTGATAGGTAATAAAATCATCCTGCAGGGCCATTTTAAAGCAGACCGCTTTGGCAGCAATAACATGCATCAATGGTCCCCCCTGTATTCCCGGGAAAATACTCTTGTCAATCTGTTTGGTAAAATCCTTCTCGCAGAGAATCAAGCCACCTCGTGGTCCCCGCAATGTTTTATGAGTGGTGGTAGTAACAAAATGACAATAAGGAATGGGACTCAAATGTTCCCCTGCCACTACCAGACCAGCAATATGAGCAATATCAGCCATGAGTAATGCTCCCACTTTATCTGCTATTTTTCTAAATTTGGCAAAATCAATTTCTCTGGGATAAGCACTGGCACCAGAGACAATCAACTTAGGTCTATTTTTCAAGGCTAGTTCCTCCAGTTCATCATAATCAATTCTGCCAGTCTCTTTATTTACCCCATAAGGTACTATATTATATAATATGCCAGAAAAATTGACTGGACTACCATGAGTAAGATGCCCACCATGAGCAAGATTCATGGATAAAATAGTATCACCTGGTTGCAATACACTAAAATAAACGGCCATATTAGCCTGGGAACCAGAATGAGGTTGCACATTGGCATGGTCTGCCGAAAACAGTTTTTTAGCCCTTTCAATGGCTAAATTTTCCACTTCATCGATAAACTGACATCCACCATAATACTTCTTGCCAGGATAACCCTCTGCATATTTATTGGTCAAGACCGAACCCTGGGCCTCCAGCACTGCCTCACTTACAAAATTTTCAGAAGCAATAAGCTCTAAAGTAAATTTTTGACGTTCTTCCTCTTTCTTAATAAGTTGATATATCTCGGAATCAACAATTTCTAAACTCATATTTTCTCCTCCTTTTTACCTACTTAGTATCATTTTTTAAAAGTAGGCAGAAATTAATAACTCTTTAGGCAGCATAGTTAGTATCTCACAACTCTTTTCTGTTATCAATACAGTATCTTCTATACGAACTCCACCAATATCAGGGATATAAATACCAGGCTCAATGGTTATTATCATTCCTGGCTGTAAAATTGTTTGTTCATAGGGATTAAGACGGGGTAGTTCGTGAATATCTAAACCTACACCATGACCTAAAGAGTGCTGAAAATAATTTCCATAACCGCTTTTTTCTATCATTGAGCGAGCAAAATTATCCAATTCACTACACTTCAGGCCAGCCTTAACCTGCTGTAAAGTTTCCATTTGAACCTGCTTGACAATATGAAATATACTCTTCTGTTCTTCAGGTGGTTCATCTATAACTATCGTTCGGGTACAGTCCGAATGATACATCTCAAAAACACAACCGAAATCAATAATAATAAGTTCACCTTCTCTAATTGGCTTAGAAGTAGGTTCTCCATGAATGAAGGTTCCTCTTTCACCTGAGGTAACAATAAGGTCAAAAGCCTCTTTTTGAGCGCCACCTTTACGCATATTATAATTTAACTGGTTAGCTAAGGATAGTTCAGAAATTCCGGGTTGGATATTGCGGACCGTTTCTTGAAAGGCATTATCAGCAATTTGAGCAGCTTTTTTTAACAATTCGATTTCATAGTGATCTTTAATCATGCGGATTGTTTCTATGATATTTAAAAAGGGGGTTAATTTTAATTCAGGCAGCAGAGTTTGATACTTTAGGTAATCATCAACTTTAAGAAAATTTGACTCAAAGCCTATTTCCTTAATACCTAATTCCTTAATAAGTTTAGTTAAGGAATTGGTTTGGGCATTAGGCTGTTTTAGTTCCTGGATAATAATCTGACAATGTTGGCCTTCTTTTTTTGCCTGTTCTGTATAACGGGAATCTGTAATAAGGTAATTCTGGGTAATGGTAGCAAGGAGGATACCTTCTCCTTTAAATTGAGTTAGATAAAATACATTTTTAGGATTGATAACTAAAAAAGCATTTAACTGTGTATTTTTCTTTTTTATTTCTAGCCAGAATTTTTTTATTCTCTGTTTTATCAAAGTTCAGATTCCCTTCTTCTTAATTTTAATTAACTAAATCTGAATCATCTCTCCACTATAATAAATATTTAGATTATTATAACCATAACTTTGTCTAATCTGCAAATATTTTTACCTTCCTTTTTTTTCTTTTTAGTTATTACTCGCCTATTTTTTCGCCTTTCAGTTGATAAGGGTAAGCCTCAGTTATTTTAACATCTATCCAGGTGCCAATATCCTTATCGCTAACTTTGGAAACAGCAATATTGCCATCTATATCGGGAGCTTCAGCATAAGAGCGACCTAATAAAATATTTTCCTCTTTTTCAGAAGCTTCGTCAATTAAAACTTTTATCTGTTTTCCTATTTTTCTCTTTTGATGGGTTAAAGCAATCTTTTGCTGAATCTCCATTAATTCCCTAAATCTTCTTTTCTTGACTTTTTCCGAAACGTGATCGGGGAATTTATAAGCAAGACACCCTGGTTCATTATAAAAAGGGAAAACGCCCACCTTTTCAAATTGATATTCCTGGATAAAATCACATAATTCCTGGAAATCATCTTCTGTCTCACCTGGAAAACCTACCATGAAAGTAGTCCTTAAAGTTAAATTTGGAATTTTTGTTCTCAATTTTTTAATAAGCAACCTAATATCATTTTGATTAATCTTACGATTCATTTTAACTAATAGAGAATCACTGATATGCTGAAGAGGAAGATCTAAATAAGGACAAAACATAGGATTTTCTGCTAAACAATCTATCAACTCATCATCGTAATGGGCTGGATGAGTATACAAAATTCTTATTTTATTCTCTCCAGGCCAGTTTAATTGAGCTAATGTTTGTAGTAATTTAGCTAAAGAAGGTTTTCCATAAAGGTCTATCCCATAATTAGTGGTATCTTCAGCTATTAAAATAATTTCTTTTAAAGGATAAGTGTCTACTAAATATTGTGCTTCTTTAAAAACTGAAGAAACACTTCTACTGCGATAAGGTCCTTTAATATAAGGTATCAGGCAATAAGCACAACCATTATTACAACCCTCTGCAATTTTAAGATAGGCATAGTGCCGGGGAGTCATAAGAAAGCGGGGAGTTTTTTCATTAGCAAGAAAAGCAGGCTGATAATTAACTTGAAATATATTTTCTCCCGTCTTAACCTTCTGAATAATTTTCCTAATGCTGGCTATCTCGTCTATTCCAATAAAGGCATCTACTTCCGGCAACGACTGTGCTAGTTCTTCCAGCCTATATCTTTGAGAAAGACAGCCAGCTACAATAATAGATTTTATTTTGCCTTCTTGCTTTAATAGAACAGCCTGTAAAATAGCATTTAGAGATTCCTCTACCGCCGGTTGGATAAAACTACAGGTATTGATAAGAGCAATATCGCAATTTTCCAGGTCATTAGTTAAGGTATAATTTCCTTCCCATAGAAAGCCACAAATTACTTCACTATCTACTAAATTTTTAGGACAACCCAGCGATTGGATAAAAATACGCATAATTCTGCCTATATACGGTATATTTTAGAATCAGAATCGGTACAGGGCAATAATGTTTTCTCCATCAGGCATACGTTCATCATCCAGTACGTATACCTGTCCACCATTAGAAATAGTCTTTATGGCCGCAAAATTATAAAGGTCATACTGTCCATTCCCTTCTTCAACAAGATAAACACGGTTTTCTTCTGGATCAAAATTCCCAAATTGAGTAATATTATTCTTTATCAACAATTGTTCCACCCGGCTAAAGTAGGAAGCAGAGACTATATCTTCTAATTGAGTGGAGGTTTTGCCGGTACCTTTCCAATTATGGTAGGCTTCGATAATATCATCTAATTTCCGATGAAAATATTCAGCTACAATTTCCCAGGCATTCTTGAGTATAACATCAGGTGTAACTTCATCAGGATTCCCCTCGATGTTTTCCTCCAGTAAATAGGGGTAAGAATTTATTTCACGATAAATTGGGAAAAGCTCTTTTACAGACATAATTAATAATGGTGACTTACTTTTCTTATCTAAATATTTATTCAAACCCTGATCTATCTGGCGGCAATATTGTAATAACTCTTTCTTCTTCTCAGTATCAATTTCTCCCATTCCATGGAAAATTGCGCCGGAAGCGTCTGACCCAGAGGTATGGAAAGAAAGAATTTTTTCACTTTCCTTAAATTTTGTTATTTCTTTCAAACTTTTAGGAATACCTTCTATTTCGACTTTTTCGATGCTACCTTTGGTACAACGAAATAAACTATTTTTATTTCTACTCAAAGCAAGTACATAATAATATTCATTAAACGTGACCTCAGGTATTAAAGGAACTATATAAAAATACTGGCTTACAATCGCTTTTTCTGGTAGTGGACTCGTTACCCGAAAATAGTAGAATTGTTTAGGGCTGATAAAAACTGCTAACCCCTCTTTCTGATTTTTCCAAAAAACTAAATCACCTATTAAGCTGGTGGCTGGTTTTAATAATTTTTCTATATCACGACTATCCATATTGCGATTTTCCAGTAACTCTTTTTTCACATAATTAAGCAGACTTTTGAATTGGATGGACATCTTTTTTGCTTCACTACTGGCTGCAGCTCTGGTGGGCATATAGATGGAAATACAAGGCTCCTCCTTTTCTTCAATTAGCCTTTCAATTATTTGTTTAGTAACCTCTTGCATAGAATATCCCTCCCTTATTTTTATATATTTTTTTATTGAGAATATTAAACTCTACTATTTATATTGTATATTTTATGGACATATAATGCAATCATCCTTTTTCCCATCATCCATAGAAGATAGAACAGGGGATGGTCATCTGTTTCACATCAAATGAAATAGAGAACCTTCCCCTGTTCTACCCTGTTCTATTCCCTATTTGATTTTTGGAACACCTAAATCTTTACATATTTTAATTGCTAAAAAATCAACAATCTCTTTATGTCTTGGGATTGAAGATCTTTTATTAAATTTTGGATTATACCACCATGAATGCTTTTTCCCTTCTCTAAGTAACTGACATCCATTTGAGCTGAGATATTTCAATAATTTATCTCTCTTCATAAAACTATTTTTTCTTCTTTATAATCATTCCCTGCTTCAATTAAAGCCTCTTGTCTGTTTAGCTCTAAAGCTTCTTGTAAGGTAATTTTAAGACTTTCTAATAATTTTTTCTGACTTCTCTCTTGGCAATTTATTCCAGGTATTTCTAAAATCCAGCCAATCCACCATTGACCTTCTTTTTTAATTATCGCAGTATAGGAATTATCCATTAGTTCCTCCTAGATTACTATGTGAATATTTTATAATTTTTATGATAGAACATTTTGATAAAATTTTACCATAATATAAGACATCATTCAAAATTCTGTGATATCTATTGGAAGAGATAAATTTTTAGTTTTTTATTCTCTTCTAAGATAGAAAGAAAGTTTTCAGTAGTCAGTTAGCAGTTTTCAGACCAAAACAAATAACTTTTCTTTAAACTCTGTGAATGCAGGATAGAACAGAGAACCGTCCCCTGTTATATTCCTAAAAGCAACAGGCAAACTAAATGCCAGATACTAACGACCAACGACTAATTTTAACGGTATACGTTATACGTAATACGGTATACGATTTTTTTTGTCATTGCGAGCGACCGAAGGGAGCGAAGCAATCTCATCCACTTCTACCCGCAAACTTTTCAAGAAATGAATTTATCTGTATCTGTAAAAATATTGCCTAAATCGCTGCTTCATTTCCGTATCGATTGCCTTGACATGCTTCTCTACTACTTCCGGAGGGCTTAAGTTTACCAGCAGATAAATACAGATGACAAATATGATAATATCCTCAATCCATCCCAGAAAAGGCACTAAAAAAGCAGGCAAAAAATCAAAGGGAGATAAAACGTAAACTACTGCAGCATAAAAGATTATTTTTAGGTATAAGGGTACCTGCTTATCCCTTGCCAGGCGAAAGGCTAATTTGAAGAAATTAGGGATGTGCATCAATACCCGCAGCCAGAAATATTTTCTCTTTAACTTCTTATATTCTTCATTATAATTATTGGTCATATCAATACATCTCTTTTAAGTTAATCCTTCCTACTTCTATTGTACCTCAAAGTAAAATCAAGTCAAATTATATTAAAATAGGGATAGAACAGAAAACTGTAT
>JAGPKD010000056.1 GCA_018054125.1 Candidatus Oleihabitans oleiphilus
ATAATCCATTTTACTCTTCTATCACCCAAAAGATTACAAGATATTCATGGTAGGTATCCCCTGAAACCCCTCAATTATCACCCTCACCTTACCTCTCCCTTCTAAGGGAGAGGATTAGAGAGATGGTGTAAAACATATCATTTCTTATCTAAAAAGAGTATTTTATAGTATCAGAATTTTTTTGAAATTCCGATACTAAATATATCACTGGTTTTATTTGACAAAAGCAAAAAAAGGATATACAATTCCCAAGATAGCTTAAGTATTATTTTACAATAAAATTGAAATTATAATAAATAAATAGTAACCGGGAAAAGCTAACTTATTGGAAGTTTTTAAAAAATATTAGAAAATATATAGTAGGGTCATTGTTTATTACCCCGATAGTAATGAGAAACTAGTAAAAAAATAGTTTCTCTTTTTAGCTTTAGGGATATATTTACCATAAAAATAAACAAGCTATACATAATTTAGGGGGAAATAGTCTTGAAAGTTATAATAATTGGAGCTGGTAAAGTAGGTATTCAGATTGCTCAGACACTCTCTGCAGAAAATCATGATGTAACCATAATTGACAAACGTGATGATATTAGACAGGATTTGGATAGTAATTTAGATATTATGACTATTGTAGGAAACGGAGCTAATGTAAGAATTTTAGAGCAAGCAGGTATTAGAGAATCCGATATGCTTATTGCCGTAACCCGCATAGATGAGGTAAATATGATAGCCTGTATGACTGCCAAACAATTTAATGTGACCAAAACAATTGCTCGCATCAGAAATACTGAATATATGTATAGCAATTCCCTTTCTAAAGAGAAATTAGGCATAGATTTTGTTATTAATCCAGAGAGAGCCACAGCGAAAGAAATAGTCAAATTATTAAAAACCCCCAGCAATGTCTGCGAAGCTCAAGACTTTGCTAGTGGAAAGATATCTTTATTTGGTTTAAAAATTGAAGAAGATTGTCCTTTTGTTAATAAAAAAATCAAAAACATCTCTTTCGGTGCTCATACCCTGATTATAGCTATTTTTCGTGGAGACAATTTAATAATTCCCAGTGGAGAAGATGAAATCTTAGTCAATGATAAAATATATCTACTAATCAAAAAAGAAAATTATACCGATTTAGAGCTATTTTGTCCTAAAAAAACTAGTATTATGCAAAGTGTTATTATCTTAGGGGGAAGTGATATTGGCATTCAAACTGCCTCCTTTTTGAATAAATTAAGCATTAAGACCAAACTTATTGAGATGAATAAGCAAAAATGTGAAAAAATAGCCGAATTATTGCCTCAAACCCTGGTTATTAATGGAGATGGTACCAATATAGAACTTTTAAAAGAGGAAGGCATCGAAACGATTGATGGTTTTGTTGCTGTTACTGGTTATGATGAAGAAAATTTACTGGTATCTCTTCTGGCTAAACACTTAGGAACCAAAAAAGTAATTGCTAAGATTAGTAGAACCAATTATATTCCTATTTTAGAAAAGATAGGTATCAATGCCGTAGTTAATCCTCGCATAATCACCGCTTCTGCAATATTACGTTTTTTGAAACAAGGAGAACTTATTTCTCAAACACTTTTAAAAGAAGGAGAAGCAGAAGTAATTGAATTAATAGCCCAAAAAGGCAGTAAAATAATAAATAAAAATCTAAAGACCATCAGTCTTCCTGCTAATTCCATTATTGGTGCCATTATTAGAAAAGGAGAGATAATTATTCCTCATGGAGAAGACTTTATCAATGAAGGGGATAAAGTTATTATATTTACCAAAATAACTGAAATTAAAAAAATTGAACAACTTTTTTATTAAAATGAGGTAGTTTTATTCCTTGAAGTTCCGAGTTGTTTTTCACATACTTGGTGTTCTAATATCTTTCTTAGGCATAAGCATGGTTTTCCCTTTGTTTTATGCCATTTACTATCAAGAAAATAGAGCAATATATGCCTTTTTATTCTCAATCATAATTGCAATCCTTACCGGATGGTTTTTACAGTACAGCTGTAAAACTGAAAATGGGGTAGGCAAAAAAGAGGGTTTCGCTATTGCTACTTTAGGTTGGATTTTAGCAGCAATATTTGGCACCTTCCCTTTTCTCTTTAGTGGGACACTCACCAATTTTATTGATGCTTTCTTTGAGTCAATGTCAGGTTTTACCACTACTGGAGCAACAGTTCTGGATCCTATTGAAGGGAATTTTCTTTCTGTTCTCTTCTGGAGAGATCAAATTCAATGGATGGGTGGAATGGGTATTATTGTACTGGTGGTGGCCATCCTGCCAGCATTGGGAGTAGGAGGTATGCAGTTATTTAAATCAGAAGTGCCCGGACCCGAACCAGATAAAATAAAACCCCGCATCAAAGAAACAGCAAAATTGCTATACTTAGTTTATATTATTATTTCAGTTCTTCAGGTTGCCTGTCTCTATCTTACGGGAATGTCCTTATATGAGGCCATAACCCACATGTTTGGCACTATGGCTACTGGAGGTTTTACTCCCAAGAATCTCAGTGTTGGTCATTATAATAATCCCACCTATGATATAATAATTACTATTTTTATGTTGATAGCAGGAGCAAACTTCACACTGCACTATAAAGTATTACATGGTGATCTAAAAAGTTTATTGAAAGATAGGGAATTTCTTTTTTACATAGGAGTGATTTTGGTATCCATCTTAGTTGTTACCACTCAACTACATATTTATATATATCAATCCATTCTGACCTCACTTCGCTATGCTTCATTTCAAGTTGTTTCAATTGTAACAACCACTGGTTTTGCCACCACTGATTTTGACCAATGGCCTGCACTGTCCAAAAGTATTTTAATTATTCTAATGTTTATTGGTGGTTGTGCTGGCTCCACCGGTGGTGCAATAAAAAATATTCGCATTCTCATTCTTTTAAAAAAGGCAGTTCGTGAGTTTCAAAAAATTCTTCACCCGCATGCTATTACTCCTATTTATGTCGGGGATAAAAAGATTTCAGAGGAGGTGGTCAGTAATATTACCGCTTTTTTTCTTTTGTATATCCTGATATTTATATTCTCTTCTCTGATCATGACTGCTTTGGGATTAGATATGATTAGTGCTTTATCTTCTGTTGCCGCAACTTTGGGAAATGTGGGACCAGGATTAGGCTTAGTAGGACCAACCAAAAATTATGCCTTTATACACCCTCTGGGCAAAATTGTATTAAGTATCTGTATGCTTTTAGGGAGATTAGAAATCTATACTGTTTTAATTCTAGTCTTACCTGAATTCTGGAAAAAATAATTCTCACTATCTATTCTAAAATTGTATTCACAAAAAATAAAATTTTTTTATAGATTTTTTCGAATCTATAGTATAATAAAATAAATTATTAACTTTTTTTATTATCGATAATTCTATACTAATAATTATAAGGATTTTATTTGAGTAAACTAAAATTATATTTATTTTATAGAAAGAACTACTATATATTTCCTATAGCAATAAAGATGTTTTTTTTCTTAAGTATAACAATAAGTCAACTATCCTCACATTTTTGGCAATATTACTTGATCATTTTTTTCTAGATAGCTATATCATTGATTTGCTTGCCTTTTCATGCTATTTCTTCCCTGTTACTAATCTAACTAAGATAAGGAGGATGATTTTATTGTCTAAAAAAATTCTATTTGTCTATAATGAAGTAAGTAAAAAATACAAATATGGGCTATTTCGAGAATGCACACTGGATACAGATGTCCAAGCTATTCGGGAAGCTTTAATGAAAACGAAATGCCATATTTTATCTTTAGATCTTTATAACCCGGAACAATTAGAAAATTTCATTACTAAAAATTATCCCATTGACTTTGCCTTTGTTCTAGCAGAAGGATATAAAGATGACCCACATTCCTTGTATAATGGTTATGGTGCTGCCCGGATACGTAAGCAATTAAAGAAACATAACATACCATCCAGTCATGCCAGTATTGAAAGTATGGAAATATGTCGCAATAAAGATATAACCTATCAGAAATTACAGGAAAACAATATTCCAGTTCCCAAACATTTTGTATTTAATCCTCATTACCGTTTCCAAAAAAACCAGCTACTTCAGGAAATAAACAGGATTGGATACCCTCTTATGATTAAACCGGCAGGTGGCGGAGATAGTATAGGAATAACCCCCAAGTCTGTTGTTCATAATCTGATAGAATTAAAACATAAAATTGACTATCTAAAAAGAACATTAGGATTAGAAAAATTAATTATAGAACAATATCTACCAGGTCAGGAATTTACAGTGGGAGTACTGGGAAATGATACTAAATATATACTACCTATTATCGCCTTTCCTGAAAATTGGGGGATTCGTTATACCAGAACAAAAAATAAAGAATACCGCATGCAAAATCAGTTTAAAATAATTGGTCAGAGGCACCCCTTATTCTCATCATTAGTGGATATTTCAGTGCGAAGTTTTATCGCCGTAAAAGCCAGCGATATTATCCGTCTGGATATCAAAAAAGACCAGGAAGGTAATCTTTACGTTATCGATATAAATGGTACCCCCTCTTTATCATTACATGGTTCAGTAACTTTTATGGCCAGTAAAGTTGGGTTATCACATAGCCAATTAATTAAAATTATTTTTTATGAGAGTATGGTTAGAAATAACCTGGTCCCCAGCCAATATCTGGAAGAACTAGTTAATCCTCTCAAAGAAAGACTATATCCCTATGAAGGTAACCAACTAATTGAAGTATTTCCCGATGACCAGGATTATCTGGATTAGCCAATCATTTTTTCCGGTAACCAAGTAATAATTTGTGGGAATAGGGTACAGAGTATCAGGCAAAAAGCTACCATTATAATATAAGGGATTACTCCTTTTATTATATCGGCCATAGTGACTCCTAATTCAGGAGGGGCAGTGCCCCGACATACAAAAATGGACATCGCCATGGGAGGTGTCATAAAGGCCATTTGTAAATTGATACAAATCATCATAGCAGCCCATAGGGGATCAAATCCTAACTTTAGAAGAATAGGCGAAAAAACTGGAACAATAATAAATACAATCCCAATCCATTCAATAAACATACCTAAAACAAAGACAATCAGCATCACCATGCCAAAAGCTCCCCATTTTCCGCCAGGAACAGACATAATTAACTTGCTAACCACCTCTCCACAACCTGCGCTCATGAATACCCCCACAAAAGCATAACTTAATCCCGCAATAAGGAGGACGAAGGCGCTGACGCGAAGTACTTCTAAGGCACTATGTTTGACTAATTCCCAGGTAAACTTTCGATAAACAATAGCCAAAATCACCACCGCAAAACTTCCCATCGCGGCCGCCTCAGTGGGTGGAGCTATACCAGTATAAATAGTTCCTAATACTGCTAAAATAATTAACACAGTAGGTGCTACCGCTTTTAACAATTTTACAGTTTTTTGCCAGGAAGATATTTTATGTCTTTCTGCTTCTGGAATAGGTGGACCTAAATTTGGATTTAATAAACAACGAATGGTAATATATGTAATATATAAACCAGAAAGAATTAGTCCCGGAAAAATGGCTCCCATAAACATTTTACCAACTGAAACACCGGCTTGAGGACCATAAACTACTAACATAATACTTGGTGGTATTAAGATACCGAGGGTACCAGCTGCTACAATACTACCAGAAGCCAATGATTTATTATAGCCCCTCTTCACCATTGGAGCAAGAGCAATAAGTGTTAAGATAGTTACTGAGGCAGTAATTGTTCCCAGGCAAGCAGCCAGAATGGTACCCACAATTACAGTTACCACAGCTAATCCTCCCTTGAAGCCACTTAACCATTCATATAAAGCATCATATAAATCCTCAGCTATACCTGAATGTTCCAGTATAACTCCCATAAAAGTAAACAAAGGAACAGCTAAATAAGGATAATTCAAAGTTAATTCATAAAGTCGCGAATAAAGGATATTAAAGGTGATTTGGGGACCAAATATTAAGGTACCAACTAAAAAGGCTACGCTACCTATGACTAAACCAATAGGAAAGCCAGTTAAAACCAGACCTAAAACTCCTCCTAACATCAAAAAGGTAATTATTTCTGGACTAAGTTCTATCAAGTGGTTCACCCCTTATTACAAAATATAGGTCTCGAATAAAGTTTGCTATACCCTGGAGTAACAATAATAATATTCCCAGTGCAAAAACAGTTCTATAGGGAGCAGCAGGAGGGTACCAGAAGGTAGAAATCATCGTCTCATTAATTCTCCAGGCCCTAATTGCCCAGCTAATGGATATTTTTAATAAAGCTCCAATAAGGGGAAAGAAAAGGAATAGAGAACAGATAACATTTGTTAAAGCTTGTTTTCTGGGAGTAAGATTTCGATAAATTATATCAACTCTAGTATGATAATCACATAAATAATCATAAGCCCATCCCAGAACATATAGCGCTCCACCAGCCATACATAAGGTATCATAAGCCCAAATGGTAGGCGCATTAAAGAAATGCCGAGCAATGGTATCATATGCGCCTACCAGCACAAGGAGCCAGGCAAACCATTTTGCCCCAGATACAGCCAATTTGCTCATTGAATCAATAACTTTTAGCATCTTTTTTAAGATTAGCATTTAATTCAAAACTCCTTGTTATTTCTGAGAATAAGCCTCCCAATAGGCAGTCATAGATTCTAGAATATCACGATATACCTGATCTTCTTTGGCTGCTTTTTCGACATAATACTGTTTTGCTTCAGCTAAAAGAGCATCTTCCACTTCTTTGGAAAGTCTATAGACTTCACAACCATATTCCTTAAATTTATCAATGGCTAAAATAGATTCATAGACTAGATATTCATGTTGTGCCTGTGTCCATTTATCAATCTCATCCTGCACTAATCGTTTAAGGTCATCGGGAAGTTTCTCCCAGGAGTTTTTATTTACATAGAAGCACTGGGGATCACTTGGAGCCCGAGAAGGAGAAAGAATTACATACTTGGCAATTTCATTAAAATGCATATCCCAGTTGGAAGCTAAGGTTGAATATTCAAAGGCATCAATAGTTCCTCTCTGCATTGCCTCATAAAGCTCACCACCAGGCAGGAACACCACAGCCGCTCCCATTCGATTTAAAATTTCTCCACCATCACCAGAAGCACGTATCTTCAATCCTTTTATATCAGCAGCAGTTTTTATTTCCTTTTTCGAATGGAGAAAAACTTCTTCTGGAAGAGGTGATAATGCACCTGGGAAAGTTATTACATTAAAACCTTCCATCATTTTATTCATTAAATCTGCCCCACCGCCATAATTAAACCAGGTTCTTAAGGCCTCTCCAGGGAGTCCGCCAGGTCGTGAACTGATCAGCCCAGCAGCTGGCCACTTATCCAGATTATACATAGGACAGGTATAACACATATCCAGTACTCCTTCGCTGACCCCATTCAGTTCTTGTGTAGCTGGAACAACTGACCCTCCTACAAAAGCTCTTACCTCTAATCTTCCACCGCTAGCAATAGTAATTGCTTCACAAAGTTTATCATGATAAATCTGAGAAGGATCGGTAGCGGGACCGTGACCGGAGGATTTCCATACAATTTTATCCGCAGCTATACTAAAGGTAGCACCAACCATTAATAAAATAATTATCACCAAAATGAAAAGTAGCAATTTTCTTTTTAAGATATTCATAATTAACCTCCTGAATTATTTAAAACAAAATAATTATTCAGGTTTAACTTTTCAGTAAAATTTCTTAACAGCTATACA
The DNA here is from genome assembly GCA_018054125.1 of Candidatus Oleihabitans oleiphilus. GTDB lineage: Bacteria > Atribacterota > Phoenicimicrobiia > Phoenicimicrobiales > Stramentimicrobiaceae > Oleihabitans > Oleihabitans oleiphilus. The sequence continues at coordinate 7,764 of JAGPKD010000056.1, forward strand.
GAAAATGCAAATCGGCTATTATATTTCTTCCTCACCTCCCTATTTAAATTGATTGTTTTCTCTAAAACAATTATGAGTAAGTATGAATAAACAAATTATTTCTTTATTATTATTACAGATTTATCTAAATTTTTTTAGGGTTATCACTACTTAATATTTTACCACTTTCCATTAAAAATTGGGCAATGGTTTTTGCTAATAATTCAATTTTTTTAGATTTGGGATATTCCATATGCAGGGGGGGATTTTCCGGTTTAATTAGATAATCAATACCATGCTCTTTGACAATCCAACCCGAGTCATCTATCAAAGCGCTAACCGAAACAACTGGAATATGATATTTTTTGGCAACTTTGGCCACTCCAATGGGAGTCTTACCATAAATAGTAGAACCATTAATTTCACCTTCACCAGTAATTACTAAATCAGCATCCTGGATTACTTCTTCCAGATGAACGGTATTAATGACCAGATCAACCCCTGGTATAAGTTCTGCATTCAAAAAAGCCATCAATCCAGCCCCTAATCCTCCTGCCGCTCCAGCCCCCGGAATATCTCTGATATCTTTACCTAAATCACGTTTAATAATATCTGCAAAATGCGATAAAGCAGCATCCAGAATCTTAATCATCTCTTCTGTTGCCCCTTTTTGCGGGCCATATATTCTGGAGGCACCAGTTGGACCACACAGAGGGTTTTGAACATCTGAGGCAACTAAAAATCTGGTCTTCTTAATCCGTCTATCCATTTTGGAAATATCAATACGGTGCAATCGAGATAGTTGTGCTCCACCAAAACCTATCTCCTGATTATTTTCATCCAGTAAATGTGCACCCAG
>JAGPKD010000057.1 GCA_018054125.1 Candidatus Oleihabitans oleiphilus
TATGATGGTTTTCAATTTACAGAAAAAAGATGTGGGCTTAAGTGGATGAGATTGCCACGGGGAGCACTCAAATAGTATTGAGTGCTCCCCTCGCAATGACAAAATCGCAATGACAAAATCTATCGCGATGACAAAATCTTATCTCCTATATTAATCGGTCAATCGGCTAATTGAGTAACTGGTAAATTAGTAAATTATTCTCAACAGTCACTGTTATTATCACACCTTTCTTAATAATACAAAATACTTTGACTCTTCTCTATTCATAGTATTTTTTTGTCGTTTCTGCTTGAAATCATATACTTTGGCTCTTCCCTCACGTCCATATTTAGCTGGTATAGAAAAACCCCTATGCTACTATAAATCAAGAGCAAATTTAATTGCCTTATCCATCTCAGAAATTTTATTACTACTCAGATGAGTTATTTTTTCTTTTAGCAAGTTCTTTCTTATGGTTATAATGGTATCTAAATTAATGGCGCATTTTTTGGGTAAGCCATCTTCTGGTCCTAATAAAACTTCAACAGGGATATCCCTTATGGTAGAAGTAACTTCAGCAACAGTAACCGCATTTCGAACTTGATAGGCTTCATTGCGGGACAACAAAGCGACCGGTCTCCTGCCCATAGGATAGGGTAAATCAGCCCACCAAATATCACCCTTTTGCATCGTTTAAAATTCCTTATCTAAAACCTGATATTGTTCCTTTTCTAATTCAGCTACTTTTTCTGTGTTTTCCGGAAAGGCCTGGTAACCTTTAATATATTGTTTTACTTTTTCTTCTTGGGTTTGTCTATTAAAATAATACTGAATAATCTCCTGAATTAAGGCACTTCTATTACTATTTCTTTTTTTCTTCTCATTTTCTAATTTTCTATAACTATTTTCGTCAAGGGTAATAGTCAATCTTCTATTTTTCAAATTTATTACCTCCATTAGAATATACCATAATCATACTTTTATCATACTTTTACTTACCATATTATATTACCTATAATAATTTTTGTCTATAATATCAGGGTTTACGCGGCATCTTTTCTTCTCCTTATCACCCTCTCCCTCCCCTCTCCCTTCGAAGGGAGAGGATTAAGGTGAGGGTGAGGTCATACCACTATTACTTTTTATTCATTACCATCTTAATCAAAAAATTGGCCAATTGATTTCATTGGTGAACTAACTGCATTTAAATTGGTAAATAGGTTAACTGATCAATTGGTAAATCTCTTTCGTTGGCCAACTAGCTAGCTAACTGGCAAATTGGCTAATTGGTAAACCGCTAAATCGGTAAAAAGAATTCCCTTGCGTCTTTAGTCCTTATTTAATTTCTGGTAATTCCGAAATTTTGCTTAGCAATCTTAAAATAAGCGATTTATTTTTCACAAACATATTAATAGACTGCCACCTAAAATTCAAATATCGGTGGGCTAACCTATTTCTTTGCAGGGCTATTTTGGCCAACACTTGTTGCTCTTCTTCGGAAAACCCTAATCTTCGAGAACATTCCCTTAAAACCTGAGCATAGCTCTCCACCGCGATACCTTGTTGAGTAAGAATAGTTCCACCTAGCTCAATTAAAGCGGTAAATATATTTTCAACGGTCCGATCCATTAATTTTTGAAGTTTACGATCTGCTTTGTATTCTTCCCAGCTTACCTTAAGATAGTCTTCTTCAAATTCTTTTATTTCAGTAGCTATAAACTGCAAAGAATCGCTAATTCTTCCTTGGGCATAATTAAATTCAGGCACGATTAATCTCCTTTAGAATCTTTTGAGCCACTTCTCGCTGCCAGGAAATTCCAAAAATCTTAAAATCTTCCATCTGTCTAACTGCTTCCAATTTTAACTTCACAAGATTATCCATATGCTTAATATAAAGGGGAATACCTAATATGATGGCATTATAATAAAGCAGAGGGTGGGGAAAATCTTCTTTAATAGGAATGATATTTACTTCTTTTTCTATCTCCATGCTTAATTCATAAGAAATAGTATTAATTAATTCAAATAAAGAATCTTCATCTTTAATGTAAGGGGAGAAAAGTATGGCTAAATCAATATCTGAATCCTGGTGAGGATAACCAGTAGCCCAGGAACCGTAAAGAAAAGCCATCTCTATATGATATTCGGATGCCTTCTGTTTAAAATAATCTTTTAACTTTAAAATAAATTTTTCTCTTTGCATTTTAAGGGACTTTTCCATTTTGTTATCACCCTTTAGCTATACAATCTTAAGATATAGAGTTCTAGACAACTATAATACTCTTCTATCCGCATTAAAATTATAACATATACTTAATTTATAATAAAAGGGGATAGGCTACTTTTTTGTTTTTAAAAAGTTGCCTATCCCCTTTTTTTCTCTTTATCACCCTCTCCCTCTCCTCGCCCCTCAAGGGAGAGGATTAAAGCACCAGGAAGTGTTAGAAATTATCACCACATCCATAAGCATTCTTTCCTCGCCCTGAGAAGGGAGAGGATTAAGGTGAGGGTGAGGTCATATCACTATTATTTTTTACTCATTACCATCTTAATCGCTAAATTGATAAACTGATTTCATTGGTGAACTAACTGCATTTCAATTGGTAAATTGGTTAATTGGTAAATTAATTTAATTAACAAATTAGTAAATTGCTTTCATTGGCAAGCAGCTTTTCTTGAATTTTTTCTTTACGTTATACGTTATACGTAATACGGTATACCATTCTGTCATTGCGAGGTTCCCCCCCCCCCTTGTCATTGCGAGGAGCGAAGCGACGAAGCAATCTCATTCATTTAAACCCGCAGTATTAATATTAATATGGTCCTCAGATATCAGTCCTCAGTTTCCAGTTAAAGATAATGATCATATGATAATTATATGATGGTTTTCAATTTACAGAAAAAAGATGTGGGCATAATTGGATGAGATTGCCACGCCCTGCTTTCAGCAGGTCTCGCAATAATCTTAATCTCCTTGCTGTCTCCTTCTTTATCTATTTTCTCCCTTATATTAGGGGAGTTCATCAAAATCTAAAAGTTAATTTTACGAATTGCCTATCTTACCTGTCTGTAGATACTTGTCGCATCCCGCATTTTTAACCGAGGACGAGGAGAAAGGTTGACCAAAGAGCCATACCCAGTATTACCAATAACTATAATAGATAGACAGGTTGCTTAATCTCTGCTATAATTATTTTATAAATAATCATAGAAGGAGAAAGCACTTATGCCTATTCTAACAGCCTTTACAGAGGCAGCTCTACATGAGGCAAAATATAAACAACTTGAAGATGGTAGCTTTTTTGGAGAAATCCCATCTTGTCCTGGTGTATGGGCAAACGAAAAAACCCTGGAAAAGTGTAGAGATACATTAAGAGAAGTCCTTGAAGAATGGATAGTCTTAAAACTTCGTGATGGAGACCAGCTCCCCTCAATTGGGTTACTGATAAACCGGTGAACTGCCTACATTGGTAAATTGATCCTTAACAATAAAGTAAAATCGCTATCACGCCAAATATTGCCTCAACGCCTAAGAGCACCAGCACCAAATTCCTCTCACTGATTCCACCCGTTACCTTCATTATCAATTGCGCCAGCCCTACTGGTCCTCCATCTGGGCAATAAAGCTTTCCCTCCCGATAGACTCCTCACCATTTCCTACCTTCTTAAGGCGAGGAATTGCGAGAGGTCCCCCTTTGTCATTGCGAGGAGCCAATTCAGTAATAAGTAACCAGTAATAAGTAATAGGCAAACTAAATGCCAGATACTAACGACCAGCGACTAATTTTAACGATATACGTAATACGTAATACGATATACATTTTTGTCATTGCGAGCTTTCCCCCCTTTTGTCATTGCGAGGTCTTCCCTTTATTGTCATTGCGAGGAGCGAAGCGACGAAGCAATCTCATCCACTTATTCCCGCAGTATTAATATTAAGATGATTTTCAATTTCTAGTCCTTAGTTTCCAGTTAAAGATAATGATCATAACTCTATTACTCTATGATAATTATATTATGGTTTTCTATTTACAGAAAAAAGATGTGGGCATAATTGGATGTGATTGCCACGCCTGCCCCTTGCCCCTTAACTGGTGTTAAGAGGCAAGAGGCAGGCTCGCAATGACAAAATCCTATCTCCTATATTAATCGGTCAATCGGCTAATTGGGTAACTGGTAAATTGGTAAATTATTCTCAACAGTCACCGTTGTTATCACATCTTTTTCAATAATATAAAATACTTCAACTCTTCTCTGCTCGCGAAGCGAGAAGTTGACCAAAGAACCGTCCCCTGGTCTCCCCTGGTCTACCTCAAAAAATTGGCAGACAAAATCCCTTGACATTTGTTCTTATTTTGATATTATGTAATAAATAGATGTCTTATTTGGATGGAGGAAAATTATGGATACTCAAGTAAAGATAACCATTTCACTACCCAAAGAAATAGTCGAGACCTTAAGAGAAGTAATCCCTGATAGGAAGAGAAGTAAATTTATTGCTGACTTGTTAGAAAAACAATTCCGAAAAGAAAAAGAACAAGCCCTAATAAAAGCATATAAAGATGCTTACACTGAAATAAAATCAGAATATCAAGAATTTGAGGGCACTATAAATGATGGGATATCCTAAAAAAGGGGAAATATATTTAGTAAATTTTGATCCCACTATTGGACACGAAGCAAAGAAAAAAAGACCTGCTTTAATCATTTCTAACAATATCCACAACCAATACTCACCTTTAGTTACTGTGGCTCCCCTATCTTCTAATATCACCAAAGTTTATCCCTTTGAAGTATATGTCTCCAAAAAATCAACTGGTTTAAACGAAAATTCCAAGATAATGATTATACAACTTAGAAGTGTAGACCAAAAAAGGTTAATCAATAAAATAGGAAATATTGAAGATAATAAAATTATAAACCAAATAAACAAAGTAATTAGTGAACACTTTGATCTGTAATTAGTTAAATAGAGATTTTAGCACTTTTGTATTCGCCAGGTAAATCTCTGTTTTCACACACTACGCACTACTCACGCCTATATTTTCCTTCCCCTTGACAAACGAGGCGAGAAGTTGACCAAAGGACCGTCCCCTCCCCTGGTCTTATTCTCGTCCCCTGGTCTCCGTTCCCTGGTCTCACCTATTCTCACCACCGGTACTCCCTCAATTGTTCTTCCTCCCTATTTGGCTTATAGTCAGGCAACATCTCTTGCATCTTCTTTATAATCCCCTCGCTATCCTCCCCCCAGGCCAATCTCTCCAATTCGGAAATATCCTTCGCCAATTTCTCCCCATCCACCTCCCCAACCTGGGCTACAAATATCTTTTCATGTGAGGTATGGCTTTGCATTATACTTTTCTCCTCCTCAGTCATCAATTCTTCAAATAATTTTTCCCCTGGACGTAAACCAGTAATTTTAATCTCAATATCTTGGCCAGGTTCCAAACCCATCAATTTAATCATTTCTTTGGCCAGATCATAAATTTTTATCGGTTCACCCATATCCAATACGAAGACATCCCCCTGATTGCACAAGGCCCCTGCCTGGATGACCAGTTGGCTGGCCTCTGTTATGGTCATAAAATAACGTTTCATCTCCTTATCCGTCACCGTCACCGGCCCTCCTTGTTCAATCTGCTTCCGAAACAAAGGAATTACACTACCACTACTATCCAGCACATTTCCAAAACGGACTGCAGCAAATTTAGTCTTGCTATTCTTTCCATAAGCACTTACAATCATTTCGGCAATTCTCTTACTGGCCCCCATTACGCTGGAGGGATTAATCACCTTATCCGTAGAAATCATAATAAAACTTTCTATACCATAATTATGTGACCATTCTACTAAATTTCTGGTACCAATAATATTATTCCATACTGCTTCTTCTGGATAGTATTCCAGAATCGGTACATGTTTATGGGCAGCAGCGTGAAATACCACCTCAGGTTTCATTTTTAGAAAGATATTTTTTAGCTTTTCTCTATTGGTGATATTTAATAGAAGTGGTATAAATATTTGCCCGGGATTATTATTTCTCAATTCATTAAAAATTGAATAAAGGTTATTTTCACTTATATCTAATAAGATTAATTGTTTAGGATTAAAATAACAAATCTGACGACTAATTTCACTACCGATAGAACCCCCCGCTCCACTTACCAGCACAGTTTTACCCTGTAGATATCCAGAAATAGCTTCAGTATTTAAATTGATAGGCATTCGCCCCAGGATATCTTCAATCTTTAGTTCTCTTACCTTATTGTAACTAACCTGTCCATCAATCAATTCATACAGTCCTGGTAGAGTTTTGATATTTACCCCTTTTCTTGGTATTTGCTCCACAATCCTTCTTATTTGCTTACCGTCTGCTGAAGGCATGGAAATAATAACATTATTAATCTCTTTTTCTTTGATGATGTCCGGAATATCTTTAGTTGTTCCCAAAACCTTCTTTCCATGAATAATTTTTCCAATCTTATTTCTATCATCATCAATAAAGCCCACTAAAAAGCCTAAATCGGAACATTTAATTATTTCTCGGGAAATTACCTCTCCAGCATCTCCTGCCCCCACCAACAAAATTCTATTTTCTCCTTTTTTTAATCTGACTTTATTTTCAAAATAAAAACGCCAGGCCAGTTTGTTTCCCATAATAAAGGTTAGACAAAAAAAGAAAAAAAGGAATGCCATAGTGCGAGGGAACTGATATTCCCTGAGCCAGTAAATAAATAGCAAAGAGAAAAAAGTGGTTAATAGGAGAGTAAGCCCAATGAGGGCTATTTCTTTGAGGCTGGTATAACGCCAAAAACAGTCATATAAATGTAAAAATGCGGAAAAGACCAGATAAATAAATAGAATTATTAAAATATTATCCCGATAAAGATAAAAATAACGGGGAAATTCATTACCAAATCGAATCAATAGAGATAATAAGAAGGCTACATTGATACATATTAAAATCAATTATAAACCATACATATTAATTATTAATCCTAATCATAACATAATTATAAGCTTAAACCCCAATATCTGGCAACTATAATTTTATTTTTGCTCATTGCCAGCTTCCCTTTTTCTTCTCCTTATCACCCTCTCCCTCCCCTCTCCCCTCAAGGGAGAGGATTAAAGCACCAGGAAGTGTTAGAAATTATTAAAGTGGCCAGGAAGTATTAGAAATTATCATCGAGTCCATAGGCATTCTTTCCTCGCCCTTAGAAGGGAGAGGATTAAGGTGAGGGTGAGGTCATATCACTATTACTTTTTACTCCTTACCATCTTAATCGGTAAATTGGCCAATTGATTTCATTGGCAAGCAGTTTTTCTTGAATTTTTTCTTACTATTTCTCTTTAAACTAAATACCAAATACTATCGACTAACGACTAATATTAATTCCCTCCCTCACCTTCTCCACCACATAATCAATCTGCTCTTCCTTCAAATTATTAAAAAACGGCAAGGCAATGGTTCGGGAAGAAACATCCTCAGTAATGGGGAAATCGCCCCTCTTATAGCCAAACATATCCACATAAAAAGGCTGTAGATGAATAGGAGTAAAATAGGGTTTACATTCCACTCCCTTCTCTTTTAAATATTTTATAACTCCATCTCTATCAATGCCATGAGCCAGCCTTATCACATACACAAACCAGCTCATCCTGGTAGTATTACTCGATAAATAGGGAACTTGCACTTCCTCAATTCTCGCCAATTTTTGATTATAAAGCTCAGCCACTTTTCTTCTCTTCTCTAAAATCTCCTCAATCCTCTCCATCTGAGAACAACCTAAGGCCCCACTCAACTCACCTAGATATTTATAATCTAAACTCTCAACAAAGTTAAAAAGCGGCTGGTAACTTTTTTGTTACAAAAAGTAGCCAACCGCTTTTTATTTCCACAAGACAAAAGCAATCTATACTAGAATATTACACTTACCATCATTAGTATACATAATCTCTACTCTGCTAAGTGAGTATTTACTAAGCGAGGTTTATCTAATACTATAATAATATTCATCTTCAGAATAATCTTCTTCCCTTTGTTCCTTAAGTCTTGAATAGGGTAATGAACCCTCATCTATCTTAGCGTACTTGCCCTTTTTGGTTTGTTTTAAAAAGGTTAACAACACCTTCTCTTCTTTTTGTCTTAGCTCTTTTCTCTTTAGTTTCACTATTTTTCCTCCTCTCACTTAACAATAATTTTCCTTCCTGTTTGTATTTCGATCTGATTTTTAATACCTGATAAATCTATTTCAAAACCACACTTACAAATAATTTTAGCATCTTTTGGAAAAGGTATAAATCCTTTATTTTTGAAATTTATATCAATCTGAGGATTTGGATTAAATTTTGCATATATCTTGTACACTTCCCCACACTTTGGGCACTTCTGTTCAATTTCAACTACATCCGGGATTGGCTCTATGTCAAGGGGACGGTTCTCTTGACAATATTATCAAAGTTGTCAAGAGAACCGTCAGACTGTGTGAAAAGTCTTCTTTTACTTGCCTAAAACAAAATAACATGGTATAATGTAACTATAAAAAATAATATAAAAGAAAGCTAAAGGTGAATACCATGTCCTATATTATAGGTGAAGACCGT
>JAGPKD010000058.1 GCA_018054125.1 Candidatus Oleihabitans oleiphilus
CATTGTTACTGCTTCAGGCTGTTTTGGTTTTCGTGCACAAGAACCAATGATTGTTGTATATGTTGAAGACCAAAAACCTGTTACTTACCGCAATGTAGACAAAATAGCGGCACAGGAAATTTTTACTAACCATGTACTAAATAATAAAATTGTAGAAAAATATCTATTTTCAAAGGGGAAAAAATAATGAGCGAAACAACTATTATTAAATCTGATGAAAGTACTGAAGAAGAAAAATATCAAGATCTAAAAGATTTCATAAGAGAAAATAAAGATAAAAAAGGCTATTTAATACCAATTTTATACCAGGCGCAGTCTTTATTTGGTTATTTACCAACAAAAGTACAAAGATTTATAGCCGAGGAAATGAATATTCCAGTAAGTGAAGTATTTGGGGTAGTAACCTTTTATGCTTATTTTAAAACACAGCCTGTAGGTAGGCACATTATTACAGTCTGTATGGGAACTGCTTGTTATGTGAGAGGAGCAAAAAAGATTTTAGAGGCGTTACAGGAGAAATTAGGGATACAAATAGGTGAAACCTCTACAGATTTAAGATTTACCTTAGGAGAACAACGTTGTTTTGGTTCATGTGGTATGGCTCCAGTAATGATGATTGATGGCGAGGTTCATGGGCGGTTAACCTCCAATAAATTAGATGCTATTTTAGAGAAGTACAGATAGTTAATAAGGAGTAGGTAATATGAATAATATAAGAACACAGCTTCTTCTATGTCATGGAACTTCTTGTATGTCCAACGGCTCAATAAGAGTGAGAGAAGCATTAGAGACTGCAATAAAAGAGGCTAGTTTGGAAAAAGAAATAGAAATAATTGTCACTGGTTGTATGGGCATATGTGAATTGGGACCTATTATGGTAGTTTATCCTGATGGAGTGTTTTATCAGCAATTGCAACCAGAGGATGCTCGAGAGATTGTTCAAGAACACCTTTTGAAGGGTAGAGTAGTAAAGAGGCTATTTTATAAAAAGCCAAATTCAGAAGAATTAGTAGCAATAGTAGAAGATATCGATTTCTTTAAGTTACAGAAAAAAATTGCTCGTAGAAATTGCGGAATTATTGATGTTAATACTATTGATGAATATATTGGTGCTGATGGTTTTATGGCTTTAGGTAAAGCATTGACAGAGATGACTCCCCAGCAAGTAATTGATGAAATTAAAAAATCAGGGTTGAGAGGTAGAGGAGGTGCCGGTTTTCCAACTGGATTGAAGTGGGAATTTGCCGCCAAAGCTCCAGGAAAGCAAAAATATATCTTGTGTAATGCAGATGAAGGTGACCCTGGTGCCTTTATGGATCGTAGTATGCTAGAAGGAGACTCTTATAGTGTGCTGGAAGCTATGATGATTGGTGGTTATGCCATTGGAGCTAATCAAGGCTATATCTATGTTCGTGCAGAATACCCTTTAGCTATTGAAAGATTAAAAATTGCTATTCAAGAAATGAGAAAGCATGAACTTTTAGGTAAAAATATTCTAGGAACTGGCTTTGACTTTGATGTGGAAATTAGAATGGGAGCAGGTGCATTTGTTTGTGGTGAAGAAACTGCTTTAATGCGTTCTATTGAAGGTAAAAGAGGGGAACCTAGACCTCGACCACCTTTCCCTGCCACCAAGGGATTATTTGAATGCCCTACTGTTTTAAATAATGTAGAAACCTTAGCAAATATCCCTTATATCATTCTTTATGGAGCTGACCAATTTGCTTCAATAGGAACTGAAAGAAGCAAAGGAACAAAAATATTTGCCCTGGCTGGCAATATTAATAACACAGGATTAATTGAAGTTCCGATTGGAATTACGCTGGGCGAGATCGTTTATAACCTTGGTGGTGGAATCCCTGGAAATAAGAAATTCAAAGCAGTCCAGATTGGCGGTCCTTCTGGAGGTTGTATCCCAGCTCAACATTTAAATGCTATAGTTGATTATGAGACACTAAAAGAGCTGGGAGCGATCATGGGTTCAGGTGGATTAATTGTAATGGATGAAGACACCTGTATGGTAGACATAGCTCGCTTTTTTATGGAGTTTATACAGGACGAATCGTGTGGTAAGTGTACACCATGTCGGGAAGGAACCAGAGTAATGTTGGAAATATTGACTAGGATCTGTGAGGGCAAAGGTAGAATGGAAGATCTGGATCTTCTGGAAGAGTTGTCTTATCGGGTGAAAGATACTGCACTTTGTGGATTGGGTCAAACCGCTCCCAATCCAGTATTATCAACACTTAGATACTTCAGACATGAATATATTGAGCATATTAGAGATAAGAAATGTAGAGCAGGAGTTTGTACAGAATTAGTATATGCTCCTTGCAATAATTCTTGTCCAGCTTCAGTTAATGTACCGGCATATTTGTCTTATACCAAGGAAGGCCAATACCAGAAAGCAATGAGGGCACATTTAAGAACAAATCCATTCCCGGCTGTATGTGGAAGAGTATGTCCCGCTTTTTGTGAATCAAGATGTAGAAGGAAAGATATTGATAGCGCTGTTAATATTCGTGCTGTCAAAAGATTTATGGCAGATCAAGTTGATAATTATCTTGATTGTTTCCCAGAGCAGAAAAGTAGAAATGGGATTAAGGTAGCCATTATTGGTGGCGGTCCTTCTGGTCTTTCTAACGCTTATTTTTTGACTATGCTAGGCTATGAAACAACAGTATTTGAAGCTCAACCCAAGGCAGGGGGAATGTTAACTTATGCCATACCATCTTATCGTTTACCAAAAGATATTGTAGAAAAAGAAGTTCAAGCCTTGGTGGATTATGGAGTTCAGATAAAGACTAACACTAAAGTAGGAAAAGACATTACTTTAGATCAGTTAAGAAAAGATGGCTATAAAGCTTTTTATATATCAGTTGGTGCATGGGATAGTATCATGCCTGATATGGATAACTTGGATGATCCAAGAATTTTTAGCGGTTTGGAATTCTTATCCAAATTTAATAGAAAAGAAAAGTTAGAAATTGGTAAAGAAGTATTAGTTATTGGTGGTGGTAATTCAGCAATAGATGCTGCCAGAACTGCTAAAAGATTAGGGGCAAATGTAACTATTGTTTATAGAAGAACTAGAGAAGAAATGCCAGCTGATGAAGCTGAAATTAGGGAAGCTGAAAAAGAAGGAATTAAAATATCACTTCTGCAAAATATAAAATCAGTCAAACCCCAGAAAAACTACCTGGAAGTTGAGTTAGTAAATATGAGATTAGGGGATTATGATTCATCAGGGAGACGTAGACCTATCGAAATGAAAGATTCAACTTTTACCAGAAAAGTTGATTGTTTGATTTTATCTATTGGACAGGTGCCTGCTATTTCAGATTTATTTAATAATGAAGGAATAATGATAAATCGCAATCAAACTATTCCTACCGAAAAAGGAGCGACCAATATCAAAGATATTTTTGCAGGTGGCGATGTTACTTTAGGTGCTGCTACAGTAGTTGAAGCTATTGGAGAAGCTCAGAATGCTGCAGAATCTATTGATTTCTATTTAACTGGCAAGAAAAGATTGTATCCCTGGAGGATTAAGGATCTAATCAATGTAGATTTTGATCCTGAGGCAGAACCTGTAGATTATGCACGTTCACAAGATCTTCTTCTTCCTGTTCAGGAAAGAGGAGTGTATAATGAGGTAGAGAAGACCTGGAGCAAGGAGGTCTCCTGTCGAGAAAGTAGCAGGTGCTTACGTTGTGAGTATCGAGTGGACTAACTAATATAGAAAGAAAGTAATAATGGAGAAAGATAATATGCCAGTAATAAATAAAGATAAAGAGGAGAATACGAGAACTCTGGTCAGGATTACTATCAATGGTATAGAAATTGAGGTAGCAAAAGGTATTACAATATTAGAGGCAGCTAAAAAAATTGGTATTAAAATTCCCACATTATGTTATATGGAAGGTTTACAAAATCCCGGTTCTTGTCGGATATGTGTAGTAGAAGTTGAAGGTAGTATTGATTTACTACCATCCTGTATAACCGAAGTAAGGGAAGGCATGAAAATTAGAACAAATAATAAAAGAGTAAGAAATGCCAGAAAGATCATACTGGAATTACTTTTAAGTTCTCATCCCTGGGAATGCAACACCTGTGATCGAAACCAAAGTTGTGAACTGCAAAAATTAGCAGAGGAATATGGAATCAGGGAAGTAAGATTTCAGTCTACTCAAGAAAAGTTACCCTTAGATGAGAGCACCCCTGGGATAATTCGGGACCCTAACAAATGCATTTTGTGCCGCCGATGTGTAACGGTATGTCAAGAGGTACAAAAAGTAGGGACTTTAGGCCCCCGTTATCGTGGATTTCACACCATTATTAGTCCAGGACAGGTCGATTTATTAGGGGATGCCGTGTGTGTGCAATGTGGACAGTGCTCGGCAGTATGTCCGGTGGGTGCTATCAGTGAACGTGATGATACTGAAAAGGTGTGGGAAGCCCTAGAAGCCCCCCAAAAATATGTAATAGTACAAACTGCACCAGCTATCCGAGCAGCCTTGGGGGAATGTTTTAATTTACCTCCCGGAACATTAGTGAAAGGACGGATGGTTGCTGCCTTAAGAAGATTGGGATTTGATAAAGTATTTGATACCAATTTTGCTGCTGATTTAACAATTGTGGAAGAAGGTCATGAGTTATTAACTAGATTAAAGAAAAAATTAGTGGATAAGGATGAAACAGTTAAATTACCTATGTTTACTTCTTGTTCCCCTGGTTGGATCAATTATATGGAAAACTTCTATCCGGAATTAAGGGATAATGTATCTACCTGTAAATCACCACAACAGATGTTTGGAGCGGTTGCCAAGACCTATTTTGCAGATAAGATTGGTATAAGGAAAGAGGATATGGTGGTAGTTTCAATTATGCCCTGCACAGCCAAAAAATTCGAATGTAATCGCCCGGAAATGGATGATAGTGGGGTGCAAGATGTTGATTATGTTCTCACTACTCGAGAATTAGGTAAGATGATTAAACAGGCTGGCCTTGATTTTGTTAATTTACCTGATGAAGAAATGGATGCTCCCTTAGGTATTTCTACCGGTGCAGCAGATATTTTTGCCAATACCGGAGGAGTTATGGAGGCTGCCTTGCGGACAGTATATGAAATTGTCACTGGGAAGGAATTGCCTTTTGAGAAGCTACATGTAACTCCTGTGCAAGGATTGGAGGGAGTAAAAGAAGCTGAATTAACTATCAAAGAAACATTGCCAGATTGGAAATTTTTGGCTGGAGTGACTTTAAAGGTGGCAGTAGCCCATGGCTTGGGTAATGCTAACAAAATAGTAGAATCAATATTAAAAGGGGAAAGAGAATATCATTTTATTGAGATAATGACCTGTCCTGGTGGATGTATTGGTGGTGGTGGTCAACCTCGTCTAACCACCGATGAGGTAAGAAAAGCAAGAATTCAAGCCATCTATAAGGAGGATGAAGGACGAAAATTAAGAAAATCCCATGAGAATCCAGCTCTTAAGGAGTTATATAATGAATTTTTAGGACAACCACTGGGAGAAAAATCTCATCAGCTCCTTCATACTAACTATTTTAACAAGAAAAATAAAAAGGAAAAGGAAACAGCAAAGTTGTAGATTTCCTAAACATTAAAGAATATAAATAAGCAACAACATGATTTCCTATAAGGAGTTTAAAAATGGTGCAAAAAGCAGGGATAAGATGGTTAACGAGAACTGCCATTTTGTTGGCAATTGCCTTAGTTATTCAAATGGGAGGTTTCCCCCAGTTTATTACTGGTCCTCTGGTAAATACAGTTCTCTACCTTTCTGCTATGATTGTGGGATGGCAAGGAGGAGTACTAATTGGTCTTTGTACCCCTCTTATTGCTGCCCTGCGAGGTATATTACCACCGCCCTTAACTCCTATGATTCCTTTTATAGCCTTGGGTAATGGCATTTTGGTTATTTTATTCTTTTACTTAGGTTCTAAAAATAAAATTTTAGGAATTGTATTTGCTTCTTTAGTTAAATTTTTAATACTGGTTCTAGCGGTAAATTTTTTAGTTCAAGTTCCACCTGCGGTTGCTCAGATGATGAGTTTTCCTCAGCTAATTACTGCCCTGGTAGGTGGTTTTATTGCTCTATTAGCGGTCAGAGTTTTGAAGACATCAGGTCTCAATATTTTCTAGAATGGCTTAGAATGGTGTATATAATAGTATAATAATTATTATGGATAAAAAGTTTAAGGTAGAAATAAGGAGAAGAATGAATTATGAAAGAAGTCAAGTTAACAATTAATGGTAAAGCAGTAACAGCATACGAAGGGCAAACTATACTGGAAGTTGCTACCAATAATAGTATTCGTATCCCTACCCTTTGTGCTATGCCAGAAATAAACCATTATCCAGGCTCTTGCCGTATATGTGTTGTAGAAGTAATAAATCAGCAATTTTTGGTTGCCTCATGTGTATATCCGGTACAGGAAGGTATGGTGGTTTTTACTAATAGTGAAAGAGTAATCAATGCTCGTCGGACTGTATTAGAATTGTTATTAAGTACCCATCCCCTGGATTGTATGACCTGTGAAAAGAATGGCGAATGTGATTTACAGGACTTAGCTTATGAATTCGGAATTAAAGAATCTATTTTTGTTAGAAGCGAAAGAAATTTTCCCTTAGACGAAAGCAATCCTTTCATATTAAGAGATTTGAATAAATGCATTCTTTGCCGAAGGTGTGTAGAAGTATGTAATGAAATTCAGCAATCTAAAGCAATTGGATTTGGATATAGAGGGGTCAAAACAGAGGTAATTGCTGGACTGGGTAATAAATTAGGTCATGAAACAAAAATCACCATTGGTTCGGCAGAAAATCCAGATTATTCCCAGTGCGTTTCCTGTGGTCAATGTGTAGCAGTCTGCCCGGTAGGTGCTCTAATTGATAAAGCAGCGCAGGGTAAAGGAAGATTCTGGGAATTTCAGAAAGTTCATACTACCTGTAACTATTGTGGCTGTGGTTGCGGGTTTGACTTAAACATCAAAGAAGGAAAAGTAGTAAAGGTTACCTCCAATCCGGAGAGTGTAGTAAATGGAATTAATCTTTGTGTGAAAGGTCGTTTTGGAAACGATTATATTCATAGAGAAGACCGCCTAACAACACCTTTAATTAGGAAAAATGGAAAATTAGAACCAGCCTCCTGGGAAGAGGCGCTAAGTCTCATCAGTGATAGATTTAAAAGGATAAAAGAGGAAGAGGGCAGCGATAGTTTAGCCGTTCTTTCTTCAGCTAAGTGTACCAATGAAGAAAACTTTCTGCTTATGAAATTTGCCCGGGCAGTATTAGGTACTAATAATGTGGACCACTGTGCCCGACTCTGTCATTCTGCCACTGTAGCTGGTCTAGCCCAGGCCTTTGGTAGTGGAGCTATGACTAATTCTATCAAGGAGATTGCCAATGCTCCCCTAATTTACTTAACGGGTTCCAATACTACTGAAAATCATCCTATTATCGCTTTAGAAATAAAAAAGGCCGTGACTAAAAATGGAGCCAAATTAATTGTTGCTGACCCCCGAGAAATAGAGTTAGCCAAATATGCTACCATCTGGTTAAGACATAGACCTGGTACCGATGTAGCCTTATTTAATAGTTTGATGAATGTCATTATCACAGAAGGTTTGGAAGATAAAGAATTTATCACCGAAAGAACAGAAGATTATGAAAAGATGAAAGAAGTGGTTTTGAAGTATACTCCCGAGATTGTAGAGGGAATAACTGGCGTACCAGCTCACGATATTAGAAGGGCAGCCCGACTTTATGCCACCTCACCAAGTACTGCCTTGATTTACTCCATGGGGATTACCCAGCATACTACCGGAACTGACAATGTCCTTTCCACTGCTAATATTGCTATGTTAACTGGTAATGTTGGCAAAGAAAATGCAGGGGTAAATCCTTTACGGGGACAGAGTAATGTTCAAGGTGCCTGTGATATGGGTGCTCTACCCAATGTTTATTCTGGTTATCAATCAGTGACTGATGTTCAAATTAGAGAAAAGTTTTCTAAAGAGTGGGGGGTCCAATTACCGGATAAAGTAGGACTAACAGTGGTGGAAATACTTAATGCGGCCTATGAAGGAAAAGTGAAGGGTATCTTTATTATGGCCGAAAACCCTGCTATGTCAGATCCAGATTTAAATCATGCTCGAGAGGCATTAAAGAGGACTGAATTTTTGGTTGTTTCAGATATATTTATGTCTGAAACTGCAGAAC
>JAGPKD010000059.1 GCA_018054125.1 Candidatus Oleihabitans oleiphilus
ATTCCCGGTGTACGCTTCATCTCATGGTTACCCATTTCGATGCAACACTCGGTATGGGTGGTTGGCTAGACCTTACCCAACAGGGACTTTCACCCTGCCAGAAATAGAGAGCTTTCTTGGCGCTCATCAGTTGGCAGTTAACTGTTTTCAGATAAAAGATGCGGGTATAAGTGGATGAGATTGCTTCGTCGCTTTGCTCCTCGCAATGACAAAAATCGTATAGCTTTAGTCTATAAGGTAGGTCTACCTAAAACCAGAAGGAATTTGAACAGCAAAAAAAACTACCTACAAAATATTGACACAGACCCTTACCCATCAAGTATTTGACATTTTAAAATAATTAGTTAAAATATTGTAATTGGGGATTTAGAAAATGCAAGATTTTTTTGAAAAAATATTAGTAAATAACAATTACTAGTATCGGAATTTCAAAAAAATTCGATAATTTTTTAACTTAGATGAATAAAAAATTTATTATAAATAACATTAAAGACAAGACATACAAAGGATTAATAAATATTTATCTTGAGATATCGGAATTTCAATAATTCCGATATCTCAAGATAAAGGATTGATTTGTTATAAAAAATTTAGCAAGACAAGATATGGAAGGGTAATGTACTCTTTTTACTTAGTGAGAATAATAAGATTGAAATGGGAATAAAGGGGATTTCAAGGGGAAGGATTCCCCTTGATTATCTCGATATAATAAAAAGGAGTTATCTGTATGGATGAGAAAAGGATACAATATGCCTTTGAACATTCTCGAATATTGAAATGGCCAAAACAGCTACTTTCTTCTTTTGGTTCTTCAGAAGTTCATTATCACGTTTTGACTGAACCTGTCTATCAGGAATTTACCAGAGGGGAGATTGAAACTGTGGTAAGAGAAGGAAAAGTAAGCTGGTATCGACCTCAATTACTCACCCCGGAATATATGTTACGTATGGAAGGTTTCAGTGAAGAGGCAAAAAAAACTTTTTTAGCTTTAGCCAGTGAAATGCCAGACCTGGCCAGTATTCTGTATCGTTTTAACTTTAAAAGAGAAGTTGATTCTATGAGCTTTGTCTCTGGTAGTTTAGAATCAGTTGCTGACAAAATAGGGAAGGACATCGATAAAAGAGGCGATAATCTTTCTGCTATTATTAAGGGAGTCGGTGATTTATGGGATATTTCATTATCTAAATTTATTTTAGATATGATGGTTAGAAGTGCTCATCAATCACAATTCCCTGAGCTTAGAAAAAGAGGACTAATTAACTATAATCCATCGGGCTATCAGGCTATATCACGAGATACTCAAGGCATTCCGCTGATAGCCAAGAAAGAAATTGAAACTATGTTTGACATGGTTAAACATGGTGATATGGAACCCAAAGACCTGAAAATTGAATTAGATAGATGGGGTTTATTTGAATTCTATCAAGACCGTTTTTTTGACCTATTTAGAAGGAGGAAATAATAGTGGGATACATTAAATCTGCTCGAGAGATTGCCTTAGAAAAAACAGAAAAGGAAAAACTAAGCGCCCAGGAAATTGCTGAGCTCAAGCAACAGGAAAAAATCAATTCTATATTAGCAAAATATTACAAAGATCAGATTGAACCAGATGAATTATGGCATCATTTTAAAGGAATTCCCCTTAAATATTTAATAGAAGCCCAAAATAGTTTTATTAAATCTTTAACCTTTCAAAGCAATGATTATGATTTTGAAAAAAGAAAAAAAGGGGTATTAGCCATAGAAAATCTAAAAAAATCAAATCAATCCTCAAATATTGAGTATTATTTTGAACAGTTAATAAATACTCAAAGAGAATTCCAAAAAAATAAAGAGCAATTAATAGAGTATGTCAAAGAGGACCTTAAGAGAAATCCACAAAAGAAATTACAAACTTTTCAACAGGGTAATAAAATCATCATAAAGGAATTAAGTGTTGAAGAAGTATTGGAACAAGACCGGGTTCTCAAACAAAAACTAAATCAAATGGAAAAACAATATAAAGAAAAATTTAATCAAACTAAAGAAAAATTAGCTAATATTATCAACAAAACAGAATAATGATATTTCTAAATTTGACTACTAATTGAAGTTAATTTACTAAATGCTGGTTAACTCGCAATATATTTTTACACCATCTCTCTAATCCTCTCCCTTAGAAGGGAGAGGTAAGGTGAGGGTGATGATGAGGGGTTTCAGGGGATCTCAAGGGGAAGGATTCCCCTTGAATATCTTATAAAGTTTTCAAAATAGTATGAGCTCGATTTTCAAAATAATAAACTAGATACATTAAGAAGGAGGCAAAAATAGCCAATATAAATATCAGAGGCCATATATTTTCTACTTGGTAATGACTGATGAACATTCCTGAAAGATAAGGACCAAAGATAAAACCAAATCCGATTAAAATATGAATAATAGCACTAAATCTACCGCGATGAGTTATAGGGGTATGATTAATAATATAAACATCTGAGTAGGTAGAAGCAATTATCTCACCTAAAGTCCATAAAATAGTAGAAATGGCAAATAAAAATAAATTGGTGCTAAAATAAATCATACCAAAGCCAAAGGCATATAATATTCCAGCTAGGGCCACATTTAGAATAGGCTCAATTTTTCTAGTCAGGCTAATAACAATCATAGTAAGAAGAATAACCACAATTCCATTGATAGTCATAATAGTGCCATAATATTGAGGACCTTTTTCTCCAAATATTTTTACTATCTGAATAGGAAGAGTAAATTCATTCTGAACATAAATAAAAGAATATAAAGTGAAGATTATGGTAAAAATAATTAAATAGGGTCGAGAAATTAATGCTCTATAAACACTACCATGCTCAGCTTTTTCATTACTCTCGTTAGAAAGAATAGAATTATTTATACTGGCTTGATCGGGAATAGACTCCTCAATAAAGAAAAAGACCAGCAAAACAGAAATAAGTGTTGAGAGAGCATCACCTATAAATATTAAATTAAGGTAATTATTATATAGAAATCCGGCAATCAAAGGACCAATGGCAAAACCAATATTTATACCCAGATATAACAGGGAAAAAGCTGCTTTTCTATTATCAGGATTGGTAAAATCAGCTACCATAGCCTTCATAGCTGGATAATTTGCCCCAGTAAACATTGCCGATAATGCCAGTAACCAGGGGATAATCTCCTTTTTACTCACCAATAGACAGGAGAATATAAAAAGAGCTGAAAGAGAGGAAAAAATAACAAACACTTTCTTTCTACCAAAAACATCGGTTAGTTTCCCCCCCAAAAGTAATCCTGGTACCTTGGCAGCAGTTGCCATCATAACATAAAAACCAGCTTTCTGCTCAGCAAACATTAATGTTTTAGTTAAAAAAATAGTTAGAAAAGGAAATACAAAATTACCTATAGATTGAACTATTTGAGCTAAAAATAAAATAAAAATAACCCTTGGTAATTTTGTATAATCTTCCAAAAAATCCTTTATTTTCATTTCACCAATTACCAGTCTGGCCTTAGTAATATTTAAAACTGTTATTTTCTAATATTCTGTTAATATTATTATGTTTCTTTCTAATCTCATCTCTTTGGTAGAGTAAGTTTTTAAAAAGTATTTTTAGCAAATTGAAGGAGATTAGTTTAAATTTCCCCCCTCACCTTGAAAAAGGTAATGGCCAGATTTTCTATCATTCTGGTTATTTCATTTCTAACAATCTGTTTTAATTCTTTTGCATCACAAAATCCAAGCACTTCATCTCTCCATATTTCATAATTTTGATAAGTACCAGCTCGGCATTCGATATAATAAGCTATCGGGAAGTCTTCTCCTACTATCCAAACTCTAAACCAAATGCTTCCGACTTTCTTTGCTTTTTCCTCTTCCTGATATAGATATGATTCCTCAGCAGGTATTTCTTTATATTCAATATTAGCAAAATTATTTTTATATTTTAATTTAGCAAACTCGGTAAGCTCTTCACTTTTTAAACCAACTAAAAGAGAGTCCTCCCCCTGTACTTTTACCTGAATATAACCGAAGGTCTCCACCTCTTTAAAATCCTGGTATAAAATATCATCAATTGTTTTCTGAGAATTTACGGGATTAGCAAAAGAGAAAAATGCCATAATAATCAGGATGGATATGATTAATCTTTTACCCATTATCTACTCCCCCATCTATTTTTTATTTGTTATTTTCTTAATTTTTGATGTCTAATTATAATTTGATCTGCCAGATCATCTAATTTTAGAAAATCTTCTCTCCTGGGGAAACTTTTGGTAATTACTGAGGGCAATAATTCAACTTTTAGATTGCCTAATAGTTGTAATAGGTCCTCTTCCATCTTGCTTCCCCAGCCAAAAGAGCCAATAATTCCCAAAAATCTGGTTTTGGGTTTTAAGACACGACAAAGATAAGCAGCATAAACAATTTGCGGATGAGGCCCAGTTAATACAGTAGGAGAAGCAAGTATAACTGTTGCTGCCTCAACTAAGGCCATGGCTAATTCACCAAGATCAGTGTTAGTTAAATGATAGGGAGTTACCTTAATATTTCTTTTCATTAACTGTTTCACCAGATAGTTTACCATAGTCTGAGTACTACCGTGCATGGAAACATAGGGAATAATAACCTCATCTTTAACCACATCTGATACCCATTCTTGATAGGCTTTAAAAATATATGACGGATTTTGGTAAATTGGTCCGTGACTGGGGGCAATGATTTTAATGGCGATCTCTTCTAACATCTTGAGATGATTCTTAATATTCTTTCTAAAGGGCATCATAATTTCAGCATAGTAACGTTTAGCAGCTCTATAATTATGATTGTCATTAGAGGCCCATAAGCTACTGGTAGCAAGGTGGGAACCAAAGAAATCACAAGTAAATAATATTTCTTGGTCGGGTAAATAGGTTAAAAATGTCTCTGGCCAATGGACCCAGGGAGCAAAAATAAACTGAAATTTAAACCGACCAAAATTGAAAATCTCCCGGTCTTTTATTTCATAAAAATCCTCTTCTGCTAAATGTAGTTCACCAATCAATAAATCTTTACATTTTTGATTGGTGATTACCTTACAACCAGGAAACTTATCCAATACCTCTTTGATACAACCGGCATGGTCCTGTTCCGCATGCTGAGCAATTAGATAATTAATTTTTTCTACCTGTGCTTCCTCAATATTTTGAAAAAATTCATCTTTCTTAGAAGGGTCTACAGTATCAATCAGCAATGCCTCTTCGTTATTTTTTATCAGATAAGAATTATAACTGGTACCCTCAGGTAAAGTAATAAGTTCATCAAAAAGTCTTCTATCCCAGTCTATGGTACCAATAAAATAGATATCTTCAGCTATTTCTCTTACCGTCATAATTATTCCTCCTTTTCAAACTCATCTTTGCTGGCCCCACACATAGGACAAACCCAATCATCTGGTAGGTCATCAAATGATGTTCCAGGCTCAATACCTGCTTCCGGATCACCTTTTTCTGGGTCATAAATATAACCACAAACAGTGCATCTATATCTATCCATTATTTCACCTCCTTTCTCCATCGAGATATTCAGGGAAAGTATCCCCTGAAACCCCCTGAATCAAAAACAAACTTTCCTAAGCTATAAAGCTATAGTTTACTAATCCTTTCTTGAAGTAAATGAAGAACTAAATCTGGTTGTGCTCTACCCTTAGTATACCTCATTACCTGGCCAACCAAAAAATGGATGGCTTTTTCTTTTCCTGAGCAATATTCTTGTACAGTCTGCATATTATCTCTAATTATCATTTCAATTATACCATCAATTTCTTCTTTATCACTAATCTGGGTAAGCCCGCTCTCTTTAACCAAGTCGGCAGCACTTTGACCAGTTCTATACATCTGTTCAAAAACACTCTTAGCAATCTTCCCGCTGATGATTTTTTGATCAATCAGGTGCAACAATTCAGTCAATTTGTCAACAGAAATTGGACTTGAAGTGATATCAATATTCTCCTCTCCTAAATAGCGCAATAACTCTCCCAATATCCAGTTGGTTAATTTTTTATAGTTCTTATAATCTTGTGCTGCCTGTTCAAAATAATCACCTAAGGATTTTATTTCTACTAAACGTTGGGCATCATAATCAGAAAGACCATAATCTCTGATGAACCTTTCCTTTCGTTCCCCAGGTAATTCTGGAAAATTATTTTTGATCTCCTCCAGCCAGTTCTTTTCAATAATCAATGGCAACAAATCTGGCTCTGGAAAATAGCGGTAATCATGTGCTTCTTCTTTACTGCGCATAACCACAGTTTTACCAGATTGTTCATCCCATCTCCTGGTTTCTTGCGATACTTTCTCGCCATCTTCAATTAATTTCCTTTGTCGGCTAATTTCGTAATCAAGAGCTCTCTTTATGGCTCGAAAAGAATTCATATTCTTTACCTCAGTTTTAGTACCCAATTGCTGACTTACCGATTCTCTGATAGAAATATTGGCATCACAACGCATTGATCCCTGTTCTAAATTACCATCACAGACCTCTAAATATTGCACTATGCTTCTAAGTTCTTTAAGAAAAACAACTGCCTCTTCCGCAGAATGAATATCTGGTTCAGTTACAATTTCCAGTAAGGGAATACCAGCACGATTATAATCAACCAGTGAACTTGTTATCTTACCATTTCTTTCTACATGAACTAACTTGCCGGCATCTTCTTCCATGTGAACTCTATTTATTCTTATTGCTCTTTTGTTACTTGATTTTCCATTCGTTATCTCTAAATAGCCTTTTATTGCTAATGGCTGGTTATATTGAGATATCTGATAAGCCTTGGGTAAATCCGGGTAAAAATAATTTTTCCGGTGAAAAATATTAGTACTATTGATAAGGCAATTTAAGGCTATAGCTGTTTTCAAAGCTAATTCTACCGCTTTTTCATTGAGCACAGGTAGGCTTCCTGGTAAGCCAAGACAAACGGGGCAGGTGTGAGAATTTGGCTTTTTATCAATATAATCGGTACTGCAATGACAAAAGATTTTGGTCTTAGTTAATAACTGGATATGTATTTCTAAACCAATTACTATATCATCTACCATTATGAACTCCCATCTTTTAAACTATCAGAAAATGATAAATTTGGCTTGGTTCTATTTATTTCTGCTAATTGTCTTTCTAAATTATAGGCTACTCGTAATATCTTATCTTCTTCAAAATAACGTCCTATAATTTGCAATCCTATCGGTAAGTTATCCTTCTTAGTAAAACCACAATTCATTGATAAAGCAGGTAAACCAGCCAGATTAACTGGTAAGGTGTAAGCATCTGTTAAATACATGGTCAGGGGATCACTGATTCTCTCACCTACTTTAAAAGCAGGTATAGGAGAAGTGGGACAAAGAAGCAAGTCAAACTTTTGAAAAATATGATCAAAATCCTGTTTAATAACAGTTCTTACCTTTTGGGCTTTCAAATAATAGTCATCATAATAACCAGAACTTAAGGCATAAGTGCCTAACATAATTCGTCGGATAACCTCTGCCCCTAAACCAGTACTCCGAGTTTTTGTATACATATCTTCCAGAGTACCATTATCTTCTATCCTTAAACCATATTGAACCCCATCATATCTTGCTAAGTTAGAACTGGCTTCAGCCATTGCTATCAGGTAATAAGCTGGTAAGGCGTATTCTATATTAGGTAGGGATGTTCTTTCCATCTGGCTTCCCAATTTAGAAATCATATCAATTGCTTCTAATACCCGTTCTTTTACTTCAATGTCTAGCCCTGATTGAAAAAATTCCTGAGGCACACCAATCTTCAAATCTTCAATTCCGTCCTGGCAGGAAGCAAGAAAATCCGGCACAGCAATATCCGCAGAGGTAGAATCAAGTGCATCATAACCACTTAGTACCTTCATTAAGAGGGCGGCATCTTTTACCCTTTTACTTAAAATTCCAACTTGGTCTAAAGAAGAGGCATAAGATATTACCCCGTAACGGGATATTCGACCATAAGTAGGTTTTATACCAATAATACCACAAAAGGAAGCTGGCAATCTTACTGAACCTCCCGTATCGGTGCCTACTGCCACTAATGCTTCATCTGCTGCTACTGCTGCTGCAGATCCACCACTGGAGCCACCAGGAA
>JAGPKD010000060.1 GCA_018054125.1 Candidatus Oleihabitans oleiphilus
AATTGAAAGTATTTTTATCCAACCAGCCTCTGTTCTACCTTTACCAGAAACAATCCAGGCCCTTGGTGAAGCTGAGGCTATTATTCTTGGACCGGGTAGCCTTTATACCAGTATAATATGCAACCTATTGGTTAAAAATATACCGGAAGCTATTTGTCAATCGAAAGCCATTAAAATATATATCTGTAATGTAATGACTCAGCCAGGTGAAACTGATAATTACACTACTTCCATGCATCTTAAAGAAGTAATTAGATATTTACCCTATAATTGCCTTGATTATGTTTTGATAAATAATCAGAAATTAAGTAAGGTAGTAGCTGACAAATATAAAGAGGAAGGTGCATATATAGTAAGGGATGATTTACCTGGTGAGTTTGACAATAGAACTAAAATCATACGACAGGAATTGTTATCAGAACACAATTTTGCTCGGCATAATTCTGAAAAATTAGCCAAATTAGTTATGGATATAATTCATAAGGAGAAAAAATAGTTGTATTTTTCACCGCTGGTAAAACAAGAAGCAGCCCGTATTATTCCCTCTAAAATCTCAGAACAAAAAAGTGAATTATTAGCTTTTATTATTTTAAATGGTAAAGTTGATTTTAAAAAAGAACAATTAGTAATCATTCTGGATAATCCAGTAATAATTAAAGTAGTCTATTTTTTAGTCAAGAAAGCATTTCAATATGAAGCGCAAATAAACATAGTCCAGAAAACTAATAAGAAAAAGATTTATTATGTAATAATTGCTGATCCCCAAAAAACGAGATGTATTTTAGAACAATTTAGATTAACCAGTAATTTACAAGTAAAATCAATAAGAAAAGGTAAGGTAAGCTGCAAAGATATAAGTTTACCAAGAAATTTTTCTAACCAGGCTTTTTTGCGAGGAGCCTTTTTAGGCAGAGGTTTTGTAAATGACCCGGAAAGGATGTATCATCTGGAAATAGCATGTCCTTCTAAAGAGGTAGCAATTTTAGTTCGTACTATTTTACAAAATTCTTCTTTCCCCACTAAAATAAGCTTTTGGCAAAAGAAGTGGACGGTATATATTAAAAAGAGTGAGCAGATTTTTGAATTTTTACGTTTCATTGGAATACAAAGAGCTTTACTCAATCTTCAGGATATTATTGCCCGCAAGGATCTCCTCAATACTGTTAATAGATTGGTGAATTGTGAATCAGCCAATCTTGACCGGACCATACTTTCTGCTTCCCGACAATTATCTTGTATTGATGTGTTAAAAAGAAATATTGGTCTTGATAATTTATCTCCCAATCTAATAGAGGTAATAAAAGTTCGCGAAGAACATCCTTATGCCAGCATTCAGGAACTTGCTAATGCTTTAGAAGGACGTATATCTAAATCAGGGATTTTTCATCGCCTGAAGCAGATTGAACAGCTGGCAAAATATTATCTACCTGAAAATAATGTTTAAAAAGAACTGAAAGTGTGGTCTAGAGGACTAGATTAAAAAATATTTTTACTTATAATATCATTTGGAAAAATAGAATAATTCATGTTAAAATAGATGGGAATAAGAAATGCTATCTTGTTGCTAAAACAAGATAGCATTTCTTTAAAAGGAATTTTTCTTTATTTTTTAACTAACACTTACACTACTTACTCGATACTTAATACTGATAATTAAGGGGTTCTCAAGGGGAAGAATTCCCCTTGAATATCGGGATTGCACAACAATTTCGATATTCTTATTAAGTATAAAGATAAAATATCGAAATGATTACTATTACTAAATATTAATATTAGGTTTTACTTTTCATACAGGGGTTCTCAAGGGGAAGGATTCCCCTTGAATATCTTGTTTGCAAAACAAGATAGCATTTTCCTGAATTGTATTTTTATTTGAGGGGTTTCAGGGGATACTTCCCCTGAATATCTTATGGAACATAACTTGTTTTTAGAACAGAGGCAAGCATTACACTTGTCTCCTCAAATGTATCAATCTATTAAAATATTACAGATGAATATAATGGAACTAAATAGGTGGTTAGAGCAAGAAGCACAGGACAATCCAGTTTTAGAAATAGATTTTAATCAGGTCAACGATAAAAATGAAGACTCTAACCAGCTTACTTTTTTAGAGCAAGATTTTTTGCCAAAAAAGAGCAATGGTGATACTGATTGGGAGGACGAGAAATCTTTATGGACTTTTTTGTCCAGCGAGAAAGATTTTATAAATAGTAATGCTCAAACTATAGACCAAGAAGTAAAATTTCAGAATACTGTTTTTCAAAAAACAACCTTAGCTGAACATCTCTTGTGGTGCTTTAGAATGGTTGCTAAAGATAATCTTGATTTTAAGATTGGAGAATATTTGATTGGCAACATAGATAACAATGGCTATTTAGTTATTAGCTGTGCAGAAGCTGCCCAAGATTTGAACGTACCAGAAAAAAAGGTAAGACAGATTCTGGCTATGATTCAAAATTGCTCTAGACCTGGTTTAGGAGCAAGAAACCTGAAGGAGTGTCTATTACTTCAACTAAAACATTTAAATTTACCGGAAAAAGAAATTTTAAAAAAATTAATATTATTTCATTTAGAGCAATTATCACAAAAAGAATTTAAAGATATTAGCAGAGAATTTAAATTATCATATTACGAAATACAACACTTATTAGAGGTACTGGTAAAAAATTTTGATCCCAAGCCTGGTAGAATTTTCCAGCAAGATGAGGTGCTAAATTTTTTAATTCCTGATATTATTGTGAAAAAAGTTAACGATCGCTATGAAATTATAGAGAATAGGAACTTTCTACCGGAAGTTAAAATTAATTCTTATTATGAAAAATTGTTTCTAAAATATAATCAAACGGAGAATATATCCCCCAAAAAGGAGCAGGAAGAGCAAGAAACGGTTGAATATTTAAAAAAGAAGATGAACTCAGCCCAGTGGATTATAAAATGTGTAGAACAGAGAAGAAATACTGTTCTTAATATCACCAGATTTATAATTGATTATCAGAAAGAATTTCTGGACAAAGGAGGAGCCTATCTTAAACCATTGTCTTTAGAGGTGGTAGCTGATCATCTGGATTTACATAAATCTACTATCTGCAGGGCTATTAAAACTAAAAAGGTTCAGTTACCGAGAGGTTTTTATGATATGAGCTACTTTTTTTCCAAAGGTTTGCTCCAGGAGAATGATGAAGTTGTCTCCAATGAGAAAATAAAAGACTTAATAAAGCATTATATTGAGTCAGAGAATAATTATCATCCTTATTCTGATCAAAAACTGGCAACAATTTTAAGGGAAAGAGAAAATATTCTAGTTGCACGAAGAACAATAACTAAATATCGTCAATTGATGGAGATACCTTCTGCAAAATTTCGCAGGAGATATCAAAAGATAGAAAAAAAGACATAAGACTGTAGAATAAAGAAGGAGAAAAATTATGAGTATTAAAGTAGGGATAAACGGTTTTGGTAGAATCGGTAGAAATGTATTTCGGGCTGCGATTAGTGATCGGAATATTGATTTTGTAGCAGTTAATGATATCACTGATGCCCAGACTTTAGCACATCTTTTAAAATATGACTCGGTACATGGCATTTTGAAGGAGGAGGTTGAAGTTAATGGTGAGGTAATTAAAGTGGCTGGAAGAGAAATAAAGGTGCTGAAAATCAAAGATCCAGCTGATTTGCCCTGGAATGAATTAGGAGTTGAAGTGGTCATTGAATCAACAGGACTGTTCCGGGATAGGGAAAGTGCCACCAAACACTTATCAGCCGGGGCCAGGAAAGTCATTATAACTGCACCAGCTAAGGGAGAGGATATTACTATTGTTCTTGGTGTTAATGAAAAAGATTATCGAGATTCAGAACACCATATTATCTCTAACGCTTCCTGTACTACTAATTGTTTGGCGCCAGTGGTGAAAGTTCTTCATGATACCTTTGGCGTTGAAAAGGGAATTATGACCACTATTCATTCTTATACTTCTGATCAAATGCTGTTAGATGCTCCTCATAAAGGCGATTTACGACGGGCTAGAGCAGCGGGGCTTTCTATGGTTCCCACTACTACCGGAGCAGCAAAAGCGGTTACCCTGGTCATCCCTGAATTGAAGGGAAAGTTAAACGGAATGGCTTTTAGGGTGCCTACGCCCAATGTTTCGGTGGTCGATTTGGCAGTATGGCTCAAAAAAGAAGTAACAGTAGAAGAGATTAACCAATCTCTCCTAAAGGCTGCTCGAGGATATCTGAAAGGTATTTTAGATTACAATGAACTACCACTGGTTTCTCGTGATTATAATGGTAATTCTCATTCTTCTATTGTGGATGGTTTATCAACCATGGTGGTAGATGGTAATATGGCCAAGGTTGTCTCCTGGTATGATAATGAATGGGGTTACTCCTGCAGAGTGGTAGATTTAGTTAAATATATTACCAAATAGTTTAATCAGGTGAGGGGTATAAAGTATTACCTGAGATAGCAAAAGAATTAATAATAAAAGATAACAAAGCAAAAGCCAGCTAGCAAAGAAAATAATATTTATTAAATATTTTGAGAGGAGTTTTGATGCGAAAACCTTTAATTGTCGGAAATTGGAAGATGAATAAGACCGTTACTGAGAGTATTGCCTTAATAAAAGACCTGCTTGATCTTATTACAGGATACCAGGAAACAGAGGTGGTTATCTGTCCACCCTTCACCTCGTTGTGGGTAGCCAGAGAATTAATTGAAGGTAGTAATATTTTCTTGGGAGCTCAAAATGTTTATTTTCAGAAGGAAGGCCCTTACACCGGAGAAATATCAGCCAGGATGTTACAAAATATTGGCTGTTCTTATGTTATCCTGGGTCATTCAGAAAGAAGAGAATATTTTAAGGAAACTTCTCAAGATGTTGCCAAAAAAGTGTGCCAGGCTCTTGCTTATGGCATCAAACCAATCGTCTGTGTGGGAGAAAAATTAGAGGAGAGAGAATCAGGGAAGGCAGAGGAGATTGTGAGAGAAGAGTTGGAAGCAATTTTTTCTATTTTGAAAACCCCAGATACCGAAAAAGTAGTGTTTGCTTATGAACCTATCTGGGCTATTGGTACCGGTAGATCTGCTACCCCCAGCGATGCCAATGAAATGATTAAATACATTAGGGAACAAATAAAAAATAAATATAATAAAAAGATTGCTGAGGAAATGAGAATTTTGTATGGGGGGAGTGTTAACCCAGAAAATATTAAATCAATGATGGCTGAATCTGATATTGATGGTGCTCTGGTAGGTGGAGCCAGCTTACAGGCCTTAACTTTTTCCCAGTTGGTGAAATTTAAAGTTTAAGGACCAATTTTAAAAAATAAATAAATATAATAACACTAACTTGAAGACCTGATATAAATGTGTTATTATGCATAAGCATACCTAGTAGTATTTTGAGGTATAGGAGTTTCAATAATTTCGATACCTAAAAATAAGGAATTGATTTGTTATAAAAGATTTTGAAAGACGATAGAAAAAGTAATATATTCTTATTACTGAGTGAGAATGATAAGATTGATATAGAGATAAAGGAATATTCAAGGAAAACAGGGAACACCCCGTCACTTCGGGACACCCTTCTTAAGAGGGGAATTATTCTAATAGATTATTGTAATTGCCAAGCAATTTCAATATTATAAGATAAACTACCAAAGCAAAAGGTCATTGCGAGCGCCTGCCTCTTGCCTCTTAACACCAGTTAAGGGGCAAGGGGCAGGCGTGGCAATCTCATACTATTATACCGGTATCTTTAGTCTTATAACTGAGAAGCAATAACTGATAACTTTTCATTAATACTGCGGGTATAAGTGAATGAGATTGCTTCGTCGCTTCGCTCCTCGCAATGACAAAATGGTATACCGTATTAGGTATACCGTATACCGAATTTTATGTTGTATCTATGGTCTATTAAAAATGAAAGTTATGCTCATCACCATATCCCTCTCCCTTAGAAGGGAGAGGAAAGGTGAGGGTGATAAATATTACCTTAAGGTTAATTAGGGGTTCTCAAGGGGAAGGATTCCCCTTGAATATCTTGTTGCTAAAACAAGATAGCATTTTCTTGAATTGTATTTTTCTTTCAGGGGTTCTCAAGGGGAAGGATTCCCCTTGAATATCTTGTTGCTAAAACAAGATAGCATTTTCTTGAATTGTATTTTTCTTTCAGGGGTTCTCAAGGGGAAGGATTCCCCTTGAATATCCCTGTAGTATTATAATTTTAAAAAGGTTCGATTCTCTATAAAATATTTTTTCTTTAATTTAAGAAATAATAAAATATGATATCCTAGCTCTTTCCTTGGCAAGGAGAGGGGGAGAGATAAGGATAAGTATTACTAATTTTAATGATATATATAATAAATAAAGGAGAAAATTGACCATGCCCACCTGGCTGATGTGGATACAGATTACTATAAGTATACTGCTTATAGCTGTGGTATTATTCCAAACTAGAAAAGCAAGTCCTGGAGGGGGAATATTTGGTGGTGGCACCTTTGCTGAGCATAGAGGTAGAAAAGGGAAAGAAGCACTTTTACTCAAAATAACCACAGCTATTGCTATTTTGTTTATGATTTCTTCCATTATGATTAGTATCTATTGAGTAACAGTAAACAGAAAGAAAAGGGTATCAGATGAAGGCAAAGCAAGAAATATATTCCACTGAGCAAATAAAACATTACCAGATTGATCCTGACCGAAAATTATTTTCTGCTAATCATGAAGAGATTGAGAGAGGATTAACTACTGATATTTATTTTATAAGGGCTTTAGAAATTCTTAACTATTTAAAATTAGATGCTACTGAAGTTACTGCCGAGATATTTGCCAGGCAAGCAGGTATTTTTGCTGGCGTTCAGGAAACCTATAATTTGCTAAAAGAAAAAAATATTCGACTCTGGTCACTACCAGAAGGGGAATCATTTCAGCCTAAAGAAACGGTAATGAGAATAGAGGGTCCCTATAATGAATTTGGAGTTTATGAAACGGTAATTTTGGGAATCCTGGCCAGTAGTTCAGCCTGGGCAACTGCAGCCCGGGAATGTCGCGACGTTGCACGTGGTAAAAAAATTATCTGTTTTGGTTCACGACATATTCACCCGGCTGTTGCTCCAGTTATGGAAAGGGCTGCCCTTATTGGAGGGGTGGATGGAGCAAGTTGTATCCTGGGTGCTAAATTGATGGGTCTGGAACCTCAAGGCACTATACCTCATACCGTAATTATCATTACTGGAGATACCGTAAAGGCGGCAAAAGCCTATCATGAATGTTTCTCTCCTGAGGTACCCCGAATAATTTTGATAGATACCTTTAAAGATGAAGCTGAGGAGTCGCTTAGAGTGGCTAAAGCTTTGGGTAGAAATCTGCTGGGTGTTCGCCTTGACACTCCCAGTGAAAGAGGAGGAGTTACTCCTGATTTAGTTAAAGAAGTAAGAGCGCGCTTAGACCAAGCCGGCTTTTCTCAGGTTAAGATATTTGTTTCAGGAGGGGTAACCCCGGAGAGGATTGCTTTACTCAGCAAAGAAGCAGTTGATTCTTTTGGAGTAGGTAGCTACATCAGTGATGCCTCACCCATCGACATGACTCTTGATATTAAAGAAGTGGAAGGAAGACCTATTGCCAAGAGAGGACGAATACCTGGTAAGATTGAAAATAATAAATTAATTCAGTTAATTTAGTATAACGTATAACGTAAAAATATATAGTTAGTCATTGGTATTTGGTGTTTATTAATATTGGAACTTCAAAGAAATTTAATATTATAAAGAATAATTTCGGAATAAGGATTTATTTAAAAAATATCAAAGATAAGCCATTTAGAGAATTAATAAATATTAAATTACTGTTAATTCTAGGATTCCTAAAAAGGGGAAATTTTTCCTTTAAAACTTTGTTTGAAAAATATTGAACCAATGACCAACGACTAAATACTAACGATTTATTAAATGTTATACGTAATACGATTACTATATACTCATTTAAAATGCCGGGATGGCGGAATAGGTAGACGCGCCAGCTTGAGGGGCTGGTGGGCAT
>JAGPKD010000007.1 GCA_018054125.1 Candidatus Oleihabitans oleiphilus
TGGTCCAATCTTATGTAAAAAACATTCTTTTATCTGTTGGTATAAGGATTGACCATCAGCAGCATAAAAAGAACCAGCGACTACAGCTCTTCTTTTATATCCCATAAATTAATCCTCCCTTCATCATATATTAAATAGATAAATGTATTTATCTTTAATATTTATTTTTAATTTATGTTTATATATTTTATATATTATGTATACTAAAATCTACTTCTATCTCGAAAATGTTTACCACCTTTTTTCTTTTTACTTATCAATTTTGGTCTAATAAACAAAATAACAATTATTATTATAACAACAATAATAATTATTTTAAAAAGTAATGAATTAAAAAAGTATTTAAAATAAGTTAAATAATAATTCTTTCTTGCTTCAGGATAATTTGGTTGTTCTTCCAAGACGATTTTATAATGATTTAAAGCTTCTTTATAGCGATTCTCCTCAGAATATTGAGAGGCTAAGGCATAATGGACATCAATTACCTTTAACTTAATATTTTGATCCTGAGGATATTCCTGTAAGATAAAATTATATTGATAAATAGACTCTTCTAATTGGTTATTTTTAAAATAGGCAAAAGCAATGCCCTTTCTGCTTTCCATATCTTTTGGGTCTTCCTGGAGTACTTTTTGAAAAGATTGTATTGCCTCCTCCCATTGTTCACTTTCTAGATAATCTAATCCTAATTTTTTATTTATAATTATTTTAGAAATGCAATATTTAACAATTCTGTTATTTCCAGCATCAGCTACATAGATATAACCTCTTTGATCTACAGCGATACCTTCTGGATACATTAAAGATATACCATCTTCATTGGTACCAAATTCTGTTATGAAATTATATTCGCGATTAAACTGAATAACTTTACCATTTCTATAATCAGTGACATAGAGGTTGTTGTTTTTATCAATAGCAATATATCTGGTACCATTAAACTCGCCAGGACCACTGCCAGGATTCCCTAATCGTCTAATAAATTGGCCTTTTTCATTAAAAATTTGCACTTGATGATGGAAAGTATCTGCAACATAAATATTTCCATCATTATCCAGGGCAATTCCCCTGGGATTATCGAATTCTCCTGGTTTATTGCCTTGCTGACCAAATATTTTGAGTGATTGTCCATCATAAGATATTTTTTGTATGAGATGGTTATGCTGCTCTATAACATAGATATTATTTTCATTATCTAAAGCAATACCCACCGGGCCATCAATTTGAACATTACTTGTTTCATCTGGTATCATACGGATAAATTTTCCATTACTGTCAAATATTTGAATTCGGTCATTTTCCCAGTCAGTAACATAAATATTATCATTTTGGTCTAGAGCAATGCCTACTGGATAGTTAAATTCCCCTGCTCTATTGCCATATTCACCAAAGGTCATTTCGATCACATAATCGCTATTGTTAGTATAGCCAACCTGAATGATAGTCATTAGTAGAAAAAATATAGCAATAAAAAATATCTTACTATAGTTATCTTTATTTACGATTAGCATACAGTTTTACCTCACTACTATTTGCATATACATTATTTTTAGATGATAATTGAGCTAATTCTTTTATTTCATTTTCTATTTTCTGCAAAGATTCTTTTAGATATTCTGCGTCTTTACGTCTACTACTATCTAAATAGATTGGTTTGCCAAAATTAACATAAATATTTTTTCTTTTAAAAAATGCCGGTATCTTGGCATGGGGAGGATAAACATCAAAGGTGCCATTAAGGCCTATTGGAATAATTGGTGCGTTAGTTTGCAAGGCAATTTTAATTATTCCTGAATTTAATTTTAGAAGCTTTCCATCTAAAGAGCGAGTCCCCTCCGGGAATATACCAAGAATATGCCCTTCTTTTAAAAGAGTAATAGTTTTCTTAATCGAAGTAGGATTTGTGTTTTTTTTGTCAACCGGAATTACTCCTAATTTTCTAAGAATATAACCCAGGATAGGAACATCAAATACCTCCTTTTTAGCTATAAAATTGATAGGTCTTTTAACTGATATTCCCACAATGATTGGGTCTAAATAACTAACATGATTGGCTGCTATAATGATAGGTCCTTTATAATTATCAATATTCTCCCCTTTTATTTTGAGTGACCAAAAAAGAATAACAACTAGATAACAAATAGATCGACATATTTTATAAAACATTAAAATATTCAAGGGGAATACTTCCCCTTGATAACCCCTTTGAATATGAATAAATTAATAAATTAATATTAAGCCATATTTCCTTAATCTACTTAATATCTTCTTATCTTTCATTTCTTATCTAAGTATTTTTAAGAATATTGTAATTTCTTATGAAATTCCAATATTCAAGGGGAATCCCTCCCCTTGAAAACCCCTCCAGAATTAATGTCAAGCTAATATTTACTAAATTCACTAATAGCTTTTTGGTGTGCCCGAGAGGATTTGAACCTCCAATCTACGGCTCCGGAGGCCGTCGCTTTATCCAGTTAAGCCACGGGCACCTGTTTGTTATTTCTATAATATCATATCATTTTTGTAGCTAAAAATGCCAGATAATTTTAAATATGGTAAGAATATTTATATTGATTTGATTTATTTTATTAATGGGTGTTTTTAGAAAAATGCCTAATCTCATACAGAATAAATCTGCAAAAATAATCAAAAATTATTGTTAAGAAAAAAAGTTATTCTGCACGAATTAGTTCTTTGATACGCATAAGAGATGAGTTAGAAGATCTGGCCATTTCATCCAATTTCATAGTTATAAATTTAATAGTATCTTCTAAATTGGGAATCATTACATACTCTAAGGCATTTACCCTTCTCCTCGTCTTTTCAATCTCTTCAGTTAGAAGTACAATTGTTTTATCTAATTGAGCCATTTTTACCATTAAGGGTAAAATTTCCTGGTATTTTTTTAAGGCATTGTCTATCTCTGGACTTGTTTGAATCATTCCATAAGTATATAAATTCCCCTCTTCAATAATTTCATATTTAGGCACCTTAACACTCATGACATTTTGATACATTGTTTTCACTTTAGTTTCTCTTTGGGGAAACTGAAATACTGAATTTAATTCATCATCTCCCATAGATAGAGTGGCAATAAGAAAATCATTCATACATTTTTTTAGTTTTTCCTCAAATTCTTCTCTAGTTTTTTTGTATTCATAAACAAGACTTATAAATCTCTGTATAAGTGCATCTCGTTTATCTTTTAATAATTTATAGCCTCGTCTGGCAAGCTCTAATCTTCTTTTTAATCTTAATAGTTCCATACGGTTAGGATTAACTGATAATATCATTTTCTTTTATAGATACTCCTCATTGAATTATTAAGTTGATGATGATAAAAATATTTCCTCTTCTCATTCTTTATTGACGCTATTTTCATTATTATTATTCGAAGATTTTGGAAGATATTTTTTTATATATTCATCTTTTATTCTTTTTAATTCTTCTACTGGTAATATAGATAGAGCTTCCCAGCCAATGCTTAAGCTTTTTTCTATATCTCGATTTTCATCTTCTCCTTGCTGAATGAATATCTCTTCAAATTTGTCAGAAAATTCAACATATTTTTTATCTTCTTCTGTTAAGGCTGCTTCTCCTAATATGGTAGCTAATTCTTTTGCTTCTTTTCCTCGAGCATAAGAGGCAAAAAGTTGATTCATTACATTGGCATGGTCTTCTCTGGTTTTATTTTCACCGATTCCCTTGTCTTTTAAACGAGATAGAGAAGGTAAAACATTTATAGGAGGGTAAATGCCTTTTAAATGTAATTCACGAGTCAGGATAATCTGACCCTCAGTAATATAACCTGTTAAGTCTGGAATAGGATGTGTCTTATCATCTTCGGGCATACTGAGTATGGGCATTAAAGTAATAGAACCCTTTTTCCCCTTTATTCTACCTGCCCTTTCGTACATTCTGGCCAGATCAGTATATAGATATCCAGGATATCCTCTTCTTCCCGGAATTTCTTTGCGTGCAGCCGATACTTCTCTCAAAGCTTCGCAATAATTGGTCATATCAGTTAAAATAACCAATACATGCATATCTTTTTCGAAGGCCAGATATTCTGCAGTAGTAAGAGCTATTCTGGGAGTAATTATTCTTTCTACTGCTGGATCATTAGCCAAATTAATATACATTACACTCTTTTCTATTGCCCCAGTTCTTCTAAAATCATTAATAAAGAAATTAGCTTCTTCAAAGGTAATACCCATAGCGGCAAAAACCACCGAAAAACTTTCTTCTTTCCCCAGTACTTTAGCCTGGCGGGCAATCTGAGAAGCAACCCTAGCATGGGGTAATCCTGATCCAGAAAAAATTGGTAATTTTTGACCCCTAACTAAAGTATTTAAAAGATCGATAGCAGAAATACCGGTTTGGATAAAGTCATTGGGGTAATCCCGCGCATATGGGTTTATTGGACTTCCATTGATATCCAGTCGTTTTTCAGCAATTATATTTGGACCCTTATCAATTGGTCTTCCAGAACCATCGAATATTCTTCCCAGCATATCAATAGATACTGGTATCTCAATTACCCTTCCCAAAAATCGAACTTTGGTATTGGCTATATCAATTCCTGAAGTTCCTTCAAACATCTGAACAATGGCCTTATCTTCAGATACTTCCAGAACTTGTCCTCTTCTTTTCTCTCCATCTGCTAATTCTATTTCTACTAATTCATCATATTTGACATTGGAAATTTTGTTAACAATAATTAAGGGTCCATTCACCTCAGTAATGGTGGAGTATTCTTTTATCATTATAACTCATCATCCTTTCCTGATTTCTTTGAGATGAGGGAATTGATCTGTTCTTTTATTTTGTCCTTTATTTTATTAAATTCTTCTAATTTATCTTCTGGTATATATTTTGCTCTGGCTATTTGACTTTTAACTGGTAGTTTATTTAATTGCTCAATAGAAATATAATCTTCTTTGATAGCTGATTGGGCCATTTCATGAAAGAAGATAATTAAATCTAACATTAAATATTGTTTTTTCATGGAGGTATAAGTATCAATTTCATCAAAAGCATTTTGATGCAAAAAATCTTCTCTAATAGAGCGAGCAGTTTCTAACACTAGACGTTCCTTCTTAGATAAGGCATCAATACCTACCAGACGAACTGTTTCTTCTAATTCTGACTCTTCTTGTAAAATACTCATAGCTGTAGTTCTAAGATGAATAAAGTCTTCACTTACTTCTTCTTGAAAATAATCACTCAATTGGTCTAAATAAAGAGAATAACTTTTTAACCAATCAATAGCCGGGAAATGTCTCCTATAAGCTAATTTATCCTGTAAACTCCAGTATACTTGAACCGTTCTAAGAGTGTTTTGAGTAACCGGTTCTGATAAATCACCACCGGGAGGAGATACTGCACCAATAACACTTATGGTGGCTTCTTGCTCCTGGGAAGATAAGCATTTTACTCGACCTGATCTTTCATAAAAACTAGCAATTCTGGTGCCTAAGTAAGCCGGAAAACCTTCTTCCCCAGGCATTTCTTCCAATCTACCAGAAATTTCACGCATTGCCTCAGCCCATCTGGAAGTCGAATCAGCCATCAAAGCAACATTATATCCCATATCTCGATAATACTCAGCAATAGTAATACCAGTGAATACCGATGCTTCTCGGGCGGCTACAGGCATATTGGAGGTATTAGCAATTAATACAGTTCGTTCCATTAATGGTTTTCCTGAATTAGGGTCAATTAGTTCTGGGAATTCAAGTAAGACATCGGTCATTTCATTACCTCTTTCCCCGCAACCAATAAAAACAATGATTTCTGCATTACACCACTTGGAGAGTTGATGTTGAACTACAGTTTTTCCACTACCAAAAGGACCAGGGATACAAGCTGTACCCCCCTTAGCAATAGTAAAAAAGGTATCAATAACGCGTTGACCAGTAATCAATGGTTCTTTAGGGGGTAATTTTTCTCTAAATGGTCTCATTTTTCTTACTGGCCATCTTTGTAACATCTGAATTTCGTGGACTCTACCTTCTTTATCTTTAATCTTGGCGATGGTGTCCGTAACCTTAAAACTACCCTCCTCAATACTTTCGATTTCTCCTTCTAAGCCAATAGGGACCATTATATAATGAGAAACAATGGATGTTTCCTGAATAACGCCTAATTTGTCACCAGAGGTGACTACCTCGCCTTTTTTCTTTAGAGGTTTAAAGTCCCATTTTGTTTTTCTACTTATACTTTCAGCCTCTACCCCTCTGGTAATATAAGCACCTTCATTTTTAAATATAATATCGAGTGGTCTTTGTATTCCATCATAAATATATTTAACGAGACCAGGACCTAATTCCACACTTAAAGGTAGTCCTGTAGTATAGACTGGTTCGCCGGGACCAATGCCAGAAGTTTCTTCATATACTTGGATGGTAGCTTTATCTTTATTTAATTCGATTATTTCACCAATTAACTTATTTTCACTTACTTTCACTACATCATACATCTTAGCCCCTCTTAAGTTTTCAGCAATCACAACTGGTCCTGATACTTTAACAATCTTGCCTGTATTTTGTTGCATTCTTATCCCTCTTTTCTAAACAATATATCTGTACCCACTGCTTTTTCCACATTTTTTCTCAACAATTTCATACTAAATTCGGAATCTTTAATCCGATTTGGAAGGATGCAAATAGACATGGGTGATATTTTTTGATATTTTTCAATTTCTTCAGTGATTAATTGAGCAATATCATCAGTGATGAAAACAACTTGATAATTCTTGTGAGAACATTCTTCTAATGCTAATTTAGCTTCAGCAGAATCAATTACTGGAAATGATTTTAGTCCAATTAGGTTAAATCCAATAATAATTTCTTTTTCTCCAATTATGGCTATATTAGACATAAGTATCCCTGATTTTTTCTCTAATAATTTCGTTTGGTAAGAAAAGTCTTTTCCCATTCAGAATAATTCTGATGTTTTTAAGGTCATTAACCTTAGCATAATAATAACCAATGATGCTTTCCAACCCAAAAGTGGTATATTTACCGATTTTTAACAAGTTTAAAAGAAAATTATCACTCAGTTGCTCGATTTTTAACAAAGAATTATTTTCCTGCCAGTATTTAATACCTTCTTCTAATAAGGAAGCATATTCTGTTTTTTGAAATTGACCTGGCCAGGAAGAAATAGAATTTTCATAAACATCAATTATTTTTTGAATAGAAAGACTACCATATTTTAGCAGTATTTCCTCTAATTCTGATTTCTTAACATTTCTAATTTTACATCGACAAACAATGTTAAAATTTAATAAATCTATTTCAATTTTATAAAAGTAAAACAAAAAAGGTTGATTAATCTCCTCTAATTGATGGAAAAGAATTTCATAATAACCTTGATCTAATAATATTTCCATTAATTCTAAATTTCTTGATTTCAGGTATTCAGCTTCTGCTTGTTTAATAATTCTTTCAATTTTTACTGGAACTAACTGATATTTCTCTTCAAATACAGCAGCAAATAAGCCATTTTGGTTTAAATTACCAATATCATATATTGGGTATGGTTCTTTTTTACTAAGAAATTTAGCTTTCAATAACACCTTAAGATTATGAAAATCGTATTTCCATCTAAATAGATTAAATAGATAAGGATATGGTGAAATTTCATTAATAATATATATATTTCTCTTTAAAATATTCACTAAAACCAAATCAATAGTGTGAGGCTCAGTATTTTCAAAAGAATATTCACTAAAATTATTCTCAACTAAAACCTTAATAGCATCTTCTAAATTAGCTGTCTCAATCATTTTGTTAATTGTCTCTTTGTTAAGTAAATATTTTTCTAATTCTCTAATTCGAGCACATGCATAGCCATATTCTTCCTGAGTATTAGTGCTCTCATTAATGTATTTAAGCATTTTATCCCTCATTATTTTTCATCAAATAGAAGTTGGTTTAGTTTTGTTTCAGTTTCACTCTTTATTTTTTCTAAAAGGACTTCTAAGGAGGCGTTTTTTTTAATTTCTTCTGTTCCCAGAATAACTCCACCTTTAATAGGCATACGTTCCTTGGCAAGTTTTAACTCCCCTTTTTTGCCCTGGGAGTTCAATTTTTTATTAATTTTAGCAATAAATTCCTCATTGATTGAGGCCCTTTCTTGCTTTCCTATATAAACAGTCTCCTCGCCCTGTTCCACATTTTCTAAAATTAGTTTTTCTATAAAAGATAAATATTCTTTATCTTCTAATTTATTAATTCTTTTGGTTACTTCCAAGAAAATTTCATCAATAATAGCTTGTTTTTCAGCAAGGATATCTTTTTTAGCATTTAATTTTGCTTCAGTAATAATCTT
The DNA here is from genome assembly GCA_018054125.1 of Candidatus Oleihabitans oleiphilus. Classification (GTDB taxonomy): domain Bacteria; phylum Atribacterota; class Phoenicimicrobiia; order Phoenicimicrobiales; family Stramentimicrobiaceae; genus Oleihabitans; species Oleihabitans oleiphilus. Next base: position 8,338 of record JAGPKD010000007.1, read on the forward strand.
TTTTTCTTTTAACTCAGCTTCTTGCATATATCTTTCCATAATATTCTGTCTTATGGATTCATTTTCTTCTTTTATCTGTTTTTTAAAGTTTTCGATTTTAATTTCAGCATCCTTTAGTATTTTCTCTTTTTCTTCTAAAGCATCCTTTAGTATTTTCTCTTTTATATCGTTTATGGGCATAAGTAAAATCTCCTTAGATATTAAAGAACAACACCATTTAATAATAATATTGATCCCAATAAAGATAATACCGCATAGGTTTCGACCATGGCTGGCATTACCACTGCTTTCCCGGTCTCTTCTGGTCTACGAGCAATAAGCCCAATGGCGCCTGCGGAAGCTTTACCTTGATATATTGCTGAAAAAAATCCAGCAATAGCAATAGGAAGACAAGCCATCAATATTTGCAATCCCTGGTTAATCGTTAATGAGGCAGGAGAGCCAGCAAAGATACCTATTCTAGTTAAAACTAAAAAACCAACTAGCAACCCATAGATACCTTGGGTACCAGGTAATGCTTGTAGTAGAAGTACTAAGCCAAACTTACCAGGATCTTCAGTCATAATCCCGGCACCGCTGGTACCAGCAATTCCCACGCCTATAGCAGAACCAGAACCAGCCAATCCTATTGCTAGAGCTGCCCCTAAGTAGGCAAGAACAATACCATCAGTCATGAATAAATCCCCCTTTTTTTATTTACATTTTAATTATCATCGTTATATTTTATTTTGTACTGTCTTCTACTTTAATATATTTAGTTTTGAGAGCAAAAGGTTTAAAAGGAATACCCCCAGCCTGGTAAAACTTGGGGAAAAATTCAACATATTGTAATCTAGCATCATGAATAAAAGCACTTAATCCGCTAATTAATAGATTAAAAGTATGTCCAATTATTAATATAATCAAAGCAAGTAAAAAACCAATATAAGGAATATTAACCATAGTAGAAAGCATATTAAACATTTGAGCAATAATGCCAGTGGCTAATCCTAAAGCAAATAATCTGGAATAAGAAAGGACATCACTGAAATACCCTATAAGATCATATAAAGCTACAACGCCACTGCCAATCCTTAAGATAATATTTTTTTTAGTTCTTCCCTGGGTGGAAACAACAGTTATAATACCAATTAATATAATTATCCAGGATATCCTTCCTAAAATCGGCGGCTGTAATAATAACAAAATTATACCGGTTAACAAAAATAGCCAGGATACTTGATCCATCAAGCCATCGTATAATTTACCTTTTCTTACATTATCAATGAATTTTAATATTATTCCAGTATATATCTGTATTACTCCCAGAGCAAGGCTTAACATTAATAAGGGGAGCGGATTATTAGCTGGATCAAATAAAGCAAGTTTTTGCATTAAAAAATTTCTTAAACTGCTAAACATAGGTGGTAAATAATTTAAAATGTCACCAAACCAACTGCCCATAATTAGGCCACCAAAAATTCCGGAAATACCACAATAATAAAGCAATTTTAAGAATTTTTTGGTATTTCCTTCTAATTTTAATTTCTTTATAGCAAGATAAGTTAAAATTGCGATACTGGCACCATATCCTACATCAGAAAGACATAATCCAAAAAATATAAAATAAAAAATAGAAAGAATTGGAGTTGGGTCAATTTCATAGTAATTGGGCAAACTATAAAGTTCGGTAATAGTTTCAAAGGGACGTATCAACTCATGATTGTCTAAGGCAACAGGAACTTCATCGCCTTCCTGTGGGTCGGAAAAATCAATTTCATAGGTAGTAAAACGTTTTTTAATTCTATTTTGTAGTGCTGGAATATGCTTTTTTTGTATCCATCCTTTGATTACAATAGCCCTTTCACTCTTCTTGAGATATTTTTTGGTATCTTCTTTTTCTTGATTAATCAACAGAAAATCATATACGGGATAAATCAGTTGATTATTTCTATGTAATTTTATAATAGCTTGCTCAATTTCTTTTTGTCGTTTATTAATTGATAGTAATTGCTCTGAAATAGTTTCCAGTATTTGCTTGGGGGTTCCTGTAAAGGGATAGCTATATCTATATATTTCAAAATTGTATTTTTGTAGAAAGTTACTAATTACAGCATCCTTTTCCTTTAAAGTTATAATGACAATGTATAATTTATCTTTTTCTTCTTTGATTATTTGAATTAGGTTAGTTTTGGTTTCTCTTTCGATATCTTGAACCAAATTATTAAAGTTATTTTTTTTAAGTGAACCTAAGATATATTTAACATATTTTGTTTTATCTATTTCACTAAAATCAAGGTCCAAATCTTCCCATTGCTGAATTTCTTTTTTGGCTGTATTTAATTTGTTTTCTTCTAATTTAAGATGACTAAGTTCATTATCTAAGGTAGTACATTGTTGAAATAAGCTTTCATAATCAAATTGCTGAGCTATTTCGACCAACTTATCATAGTTTATTGTTTCTTTTGAGGATATTAAAGACTGTAACCCCTTTTTTCGCTCATTTCCATAATTTGATAGTAACTCTATACAAAATTTAACTTTATTTAATTTAGCAGAAGTTTTGTTTTCACTACCCTCTTCGACACCATTCCAGTCATGAAAATCAGATGATTTCTCAATGCTGGTAATTTGTAAACAACCTAACCTTTGTAATTCATCTAATAAAGATTCTTTTATTGATAAATGGGCAAAAATATGAAACTTATTTACTTTTGATACTGCCATTTTTATTTCACCAGTTGATTTAATATCATTTCTACTGCCTGGTCAAATTTATCTTTTATATCTTTTCTTATTTTTTCTTTTTCTATTTTAGTATGTTCATATATTTCTTCGGCTTTCTTATGAGCATCATTCACTCTTTTTTCAATCATGTCCTGACCCTTTTTATTCCATTCAGAAAGCATTTTTTCTCTCAATTTTTCTTGTTTATTTTTTTCTTCCTGAATAATATGTTGGGCTTCTTTTTTGGCATTTTCAATTATTTTATCAGCTTCATTTTCAGTTTCTTTTAGCTCTTCAACTATTTTTTTTAACATGATTATCTACTCCCAAAAAGTGATTTGATCAGGCATCATTATAAGTTGTCGTAAAACTTTGTTTAAATTTAGTATAGTTAGAAATTTATCACAAATTGTTTTTTAAGTCAAATTATACTAATGGGATATAACTTTGAAGAGAGGAATTATACTACTTTTATGGGATCGATATTTTTTGAATTTCGATACTATAAAATCCCATTTTTAAGGTTTTAGTTGGTTAATAATATCAAGATACATCTGTAATCTTTTTTTAGTACCTTCCACAATACCGTATTTTTCTTCTTTTATTCGTTGAGTAAGATTATAAAGTTTAACTTTAGCAACTCTATAGTTATATTTCTTAACATTTTTGGTAATTGCCATCTCCAAACCATACTTTAGGAGATCTAGGTCGGGTATAGTTTCAATTATTTCCCTTTTCATTGCTCTTTGTCCTGAAAGATAGGGCGTTATAAATTGGGGCAAATCCGTTAATAATCTTCCTTTGCTGAAAAGACCAATAGTCATATCTGCTGAATCGTCTATAATGGGATCAACCAAAGAATAGATATGTTCCGTCTTTAAACCAATTAAATCAGCATCTAAAAATAATAGTATTTCGGAATTAGTTTTATCAAATCCCCGTTTTATAGCCCCACCCTTACCAATGTTTTTTCCTATCTCGTAAACCTGGACATCTAAAGAATGAGCAATTTCCACCGTGCGATCAGTAGAGCCATCACTTACCACCATAATAGAAATAATCTCAGGAACTTTTTTTACAGTTTTTATAACCTCGGCAATAGTAGCCTGTTCATTATAGGCCGGTATGATAACAGAAATTTTCATTTTTTATTCCTTATTAAACTTTCTTCTTTTGCCATTGACCTTATTTCTCTGATTAAAACTTCTACTGCTTCTTTAGCATTATATCGTCCTATTAATTCACCTTTCTTGAATAACATAGCTTCTTTTTTATTAAAGGCGATACCAGCATCAGCAGTTTTTGCTTCCCCAGGTCCATTGACTATACAACCCATAATAGCCACAGTAAAAGGAGATTGTATATCTTGTAAATTAGATTCTACTTTTTTAGCAATGTGGTATAGATTAACTTGACATCTGCCACAAGTTGGGCAGGTTATCATATTAATACCTATTTTTTTTATTCCTAATGAACGCAAGATATCATGCCCCACCAGGACTTCTTTTACCGGATCACCAGTTAAAGATACTCTGAGGGTATCACCGATACCTTCATATAGTAATATGCTAATTCCGGCAACTGATTTAACAATTCCTCTTTGACCAAAACCTGCTTCGGTAATACCAATATGAAGAGGATAATCACATTTTTGAGCAATTATTTCATTAGCTTTTATTGTATCAACAACCTTGCTTGATTTGATAGAAATAACAATATTTTGATATTCTATTTTTTTTAAAAATGAAATTAAGCGTTCAGTTTCTTCTACCATAGCTTTGAAATTTGGTTCCTTATTTTTTTCTATAATACTTTTATCAAGTGAACCGGAATTAATTCCAAAACGAATCATGATATTTTTCTTTTGTGCCTCTTCAATTACCTGGTTAACCTGGGATTCTTTTTTTATATTACCAGGATTAAGCCTAATGCCATCAACATTGTATTTAATGGCTTCTAAGGCTATAAGATAATTGAAATGGACATCAGCCATTATAGGTATTTTGGTATTACTCTTAATTTTTGGTATTAGCTGACAAGAAGAAATGTCCGGAAAGGCAATACGTACTAAGTCACATCCAGCTGCTTCTAATTGCTTAATCTGTTTTATAGTAGCATCAATATCTCTAACATCACAATTGGTCATTGATTGAACAGAGATAGGATGATTACCACCTATTAGGAGTTTACCTATCTTGGCAATTCTACTTTTTCTTCTCTTAGTGAAATCAAAATTTTTCATACTTTTACTATATAAATATATAAAAGGAAAGATACTTTACATTATTTTACGAAAATTCTTAAGATATCTTGATAAGTTGCAACTATAAATATCATAATAATTAATGCTAAGCCGATAATATAGATAAAGTTAATATGTTCTGGTTTAAGCGGTTTACCTCTTATCTTTTCGATAATTAATAACAGGATCTGGCCACCATCTAGTATCGGAATCGGAAAAAGATTTATAATTCCTAAAGAAAAATTAATTATGGTAGCGAAAAATAAAAGGTTCAAAAAACCACTTTTTGCGGCTTCCCCTGCCATTTGAGCAATACCTAATGGACCAGCTAATTCAACGGGCATTTTACCAGTAAACATTTCTAAAAATCCTATGCCAATTAGACGTAATATTTCACCAGTGGTAATAATGGATTTTTTAATTGACTGAAAAATAGTTATTTTTTCAGTTTTAAGCTCAAGGGTAATACCTATCATAGCCCTATCATATTCGATATTATATTCTGGCATAAGTGTTATTTCAATTATATTGTTATCTCGCAAAATTCTTAAAGATACAGTAGTATCACGATTGCTATCAATAATTTTGGAGATCTCCTCAGCATTATCTATTTCGATAGAATTAATAGCAATAATTTTATCTCCTTTTTTAAGACCTGCTTCTGCGGCTGGAGTCCCTGCAGCAACATCAGCAATAGTATTGGTCACCTCAGCTGTACCAGAAAAGTAAAATATAATCACCAGCAAGAAGATAGCTAAAATAATGTTCATTAGAGGACCATTAACAATGATTGAAATTCTCAGTAAAATTGGTTTTTTATCAAATCTTTGCTTTTCAGGAACTTCTTCATCTTCTTTATTTCTTTCAGTTGCTGGCCCTTCCCCAGCCATCTTGACATATCCACCTAAAGGAAATAAAGAAAGGGCATATTCTGTTCCTCTCCACGATACTCTGGCAATTTTAGGACCAAAACCTAAAGAGAATTGGAAAACTTTTACACCTGACACTTTGGCAATGATAAAATGGCCAAATTCATGGAAAAAAATAGCTAAACCTAAAACAAATATAAAGGCAACAAAAGTAACCAATTTATGTATTCTCCTTACAAATTTCTGCTGTTAGTTTTCTAGTTTCCCGGTCATAATAAATAATATCACTAATATTTGGATTTAATTTGTTTTGATGTTTACTCATAACTGTTGCTACTATTTTAACAATATCTTTAAATTTTATTTCTTGTTTTAAAAATGCATTAACTGCTATTTCATTTGCTGCATTTAGTACCACAGGTAAAGTCCCACCTTGTCGTAATGCTTCATAACAGAGTTCAATACTAGGAAATCTTTTTGAATCAAGCTTTTTAAAAGTCAGCTGTCCAATTTTAGCCAGATTAATTCTTGGTAAACTATTTTTTGTTCTTACTGGATAGTGTAAAGCATAATGAATGGGAATTCTCATATCATGATCGCTTAATTGAGCAATCATACTACCATCATCATATTGCACCAGCGCATGAACATAGCTTTGGGGATGTATTAAAATTTCAATTTTATTGATAGGAAGGCTAAAGAACCAATATGCTTCAATAACTTCTAAACCTTTATTCATTAGAGTTGCTGAATCAACAGATACTTTTTTACCCATCTGCCAATTAGGATGATTCAAGGCTTCTTCAACGGAAATGTTTTCTAAAGCAGTTTCTTTTAAATTATAAAAAGGGCCACCAGAGGCAGTAATAATTATTTTTTCAATATTTTCATAATATGGTGGCTGAATACATTGAAAAAGACCACTATGTTCACTATCAATTGGGATTATTCTTATCTCATTTTCCTTTGCCTTTTCCATTATTATTTCACCAGCAGAGACCATTATCTCTTTATTAGCCAAAGAGATTTGTTTTTTAGCACAAATAGCTTCCATAGTAGGCTTAAGGGCTGCTATACCGGTAATTGCTACTACTAACTGATCGATTTCTGGTAAAGTAGATATTTTGGTAAGCCCAAATTCGCCATATAAAATACGACAACTTGCTTTATCTGGTAATCTATTTATTAACTCTTTTGCTGATTTATCATCTTTAACTACTGCGTATTTTGGTTTAAAAGTAATAATTTGTTCTTTTAATAATTCAATATTTTTCCAGGCAGATAAAGCAATAATTTCAAAGTTTTCAGGCTCACTTTGAATTACTTGCAAGGTTTGGGTCCCTATGGAACCTGTTGAACCTAAAATTGTTAACCGTTTTTTCATAATAATTAGGATTTTTCCCTAAATTTATAATTTATTGATAAGAAAAAAAGAAAAATAATAGTATAGAATGGGGACCGAGAATAAAACACTATCCATACAGTCCAAAATCCCCCCATGTCCTGGTAATAGATGGCCAGAATCTTTTACGCCAAAATTTCTTTTTATCATGGATTCAAATAAATCTCCCAGTTGACCAAATAGAGCAGCCATGATTCCAATAATTACTAATAGAGATGGTTTTATGGGAAGAATTAAATAGAATGCCAAGCCACAAAGTCCCCCACCCAAAATACCGCTTAAGGATCCTGCTAATGTTTTATTAGGACTTAGGTAGGGGAAAGGATGCCTTTTCCCAAATTTGGTACCAATAAGATAGGCCACAACATCACTCAGCCAGGTGGTAAACAGGGTAAAAATAAGTAATATTTTACCATTTGGTAATTCTCTCATTTCTATTAAAAAAGATAATAAATGTCCTAAGTAAATAGCTATAAATATTGTTAAGGTAATGTTTAAAAGATTATTATATTTTTGAGGTTTTAGTAAGAAGTTTTCCATAATAATTAAAAAAAATAGCAAGGTAAATACTAATCTGGAATCAAATAAAATTGATTCAGACAGAGTTTTTTGAAATAAAAAGAACATGGTAGCAAAAAATCCAGATATTAAAGCTGGCTGATAATCTTTCTTTTTAAAAATCTGCCATAACTCTAAAGCAGCTAATAGAGCAATTATACTCAAACTTATATAAAATATAATTCCACCTAAATGAATAATCAATAAAATAATAGGAATCCCGATCACAATAGTTAGTGTTCGTAGGCCTATTTTTTCAAACTTTTCCCCCAAATTTTCTCACCCTTTTTTCATAGTCACTTAAGGCTTTCCATAGTTTTTCTTTAGAAAAATCTGGCCAAAAAGTCTTAGTAAACCAAAGTTCGGTATAGGCAATTTGCCATAAAAGAAAATTGCTAATTCTTAAGTCCCCTCCAGTTCTTATTAATAAATCAGGGTCAGGTAGTTCTGCCGTAAATAAATGTTTATTAATAAGATCCTGAGTTATCTGTGATGGTTCAATTACCCTCTGTAAGATATGTTCAGAAATTGATCGTAAAGCTTGACATAATTCTGCTCTGCCTCCATAGTTTATGGCTATATTCAACAAAAGTTTTTTATTATCTTTGGTGGCTTCTTCTATATTATCCATCGCCAGTCTAAGAGAAGTTGGTAAATCATCTCTATTTCCTATAAATTTAATTTTAATATGATGTTCAAGCAAGTTCATTCTTTCTTGTTCAATAGTCTCCTGGAATAGATTCATAAGTAAATCGATTTCTTTTTTGGGTCTATTCCAGTTTTCTGTAGAAAAGGCATATAATGTTAATATATTTATCCCAATTTTAATTGACTCAGCAATTACCATTCTTACTGTTTTTACCCCAGCTTTATGGCCGGCAAAACGAGGTAGATTATGTTTCCTAGCCCACCTTCCATTACCATCCATTATAATGGATAAATGATTGGGAATTTTATTAATATTTAGTTTATTTTTTCTATTTTTAGCATTATTATTCATGGATATAATAAATATCTTTTATGATTTAGCTTGCTATTTTAATAAGTATCAAATTTGGCTTTAAATTCCATTACTATAAAAAATCCCCCTTTTTCTTATGGAAATTTATTTTGTAAATATTTCCTTAACAAATATATTAGATAGGGGGAAATAATTTTTAACGATATTTAATAATAATAATAATTATATTTTTGATAATATTACGGTTATTTTATTATAAGATAACTTTATTTTAAAAATTAGATGACTAATAATTAATTAGATATTGAATTATTCAAAATGACCGATAAATTTATAATCAAACTTTCATTATTTCCGCTTCTTTTACCTGGCAAATCTCATCAAGTTCTTTAATATAAGAATCGGTTAAATCCTGGACTTTTTTGAAAACTTCCTTACTCTCATCTTCAGAAATATCTCCATCTTTTTCCAGTTTCTTAATATGTTCATTTATTTCTCTTCTCACATTTCTGATAGCTACCTTACCTGATTCAATCTCTTTTTTTACTATTTTAACCATTTCCTTTCTTCGCTCTTCAGATAAAGGAGGAATTACCAATCTTATAACAGTTCCATCACTATTTGGTGTTAATCCTATATCAGCTTTCCAGATTGCTTTTTCTATTGCACTTACATAATTCTTATCCCAGGGTTGGATAATAATTAAATCAGATTCCGGAACCGATATATTAGCAATTTCTTTTAAAGGAGTTAAAACACCATAATATTCTACTTTAATTTTTTCTACTAATGCAGTTGAAGCCCTTCCTGTTCTAATTTGGGATAGTTCGTCTTTAGTTATTTGAATAGCTTTCTTCATTTTGTAATCAGTTTCTTTTATTAGGTCAGGTAACATTTTAATCCTCCTTTACAATGGTTCCAATAGGTTCTCCTAAAATCACTTTCTTTATATTCCCAGGTAGATTTAAATTAAATACAATAACAGGTACTTTATTTTCCATACACAATGAGATGGAGGTTGCATCCATCACCTTTAAGTTTTTGTTTAAAAAATCAAGAAAACTTATTTTTTTATATTTTAAGGCCTTTGAATTTAAAAAGGGATCTGATTCATAAATCCCATCAACTTTAGTAGCTTTTAATATAGCCTCAGTTTCTAACTCAATAGCCCTTAAAGCAGCAGCAGTATCTGTGGTAAAAAAGGGATGACCAGTACCAGCAGCTAGAATAACTATTCTCCCCTTTTCTAAATGTCTTATTGCTCTTCTTCTAATATATGGTTCAGCAATAGACCTCATTTCAATGGCAGTTTGAACTCTGGTTTCAATGTTAAGCTTTTCTAAAGAATCTTGTAAAGCCAGGGCATTGATGACCGTTCCTAACATCCCCATATAATCAGCAGTAACTTGATTGATACCTTTCTTGATGGCTTCTCTCCCCCTAAAAATATTACCTCCCCCAATTACAATGGCAATCTGAATATCCATTTGTTTTATTTCAGCAAGTTCAGCAGAAATAAACTTAACTCGTTCAATATCAATACCAATCTTTTCCTCGCCAGAAAAAGACTCACCACCTAATTTTAATAGAATTCTTTTATAAACAGGTTGCCCTTTCATTTTCCTCCTATTGATTATATTATTAATGTAATGCTATTAATAAATTTAGAAAATTATTATATTTATATTTTTATTATTTATTCACCAAGTTGAAATCTAGCAAACCTTTTTACCACTATATTTTCTTTTAATTTAGAGATAGCCTCTAAAATTAATTGATTAACAGTTAACTCAGGGTTACGAATGTATTCTTGTTCTAATAAGCACACCTCTTTAAAAAATTTATTCAGTTTACCCTCCACAATATTTTCCTTTACTTTTTGGGGTTTATCTATTTTTTCTAATTGAGCATAGTAAATCTCTCTTTCTTTTTGAATTATCTCTTCTGGTACACTTTCTCGATTAATATATTGAGGATTACTTGCTGCAATCTGTAAAGTAATATTTTTGGCTAACTCACCAAATTCCTGAGTCTTAGCAACAAAATCAGTTTCACAATTGATTTCCAGCAAAACACCGACTTTCCCATTTAAGTGAATATATGAGGTAATTAAACCATTAGAAGTTTTACGACCTAATTTCGAAGTTGCTGCCTGTATACCTTTTTTGCGAAGATAATCTATGGCCTTTTCTAAATCGCCATTGGTATGTGTTAATGCTTGTTTGCAATCCATCATACCTGCTCCTGTTTTTTCTCTTAGCTCTTTCACTAGTTTAGCACTAATATTCATTTTTCCCCTATCTCCTTTTAGTAAATTTTAAAAAAAATAAATTATCACACAGCTACTTTCACATTATCTTCTAATGATAATTTTTTACCTTCTAAAACAGCATCGGCAATAACAGAAGTTAATAATTTTATTGCTCGTATAGCATCATCATTACCTGGGATAACATAATCAATCTCTTCTGGATTGCAATTAGTATCAACCACTGCTACAACAGGTATTGATAATTTTTTGGCTTCAGTAACTGCGTTTCTCTCTCTTTTTGGATCTATTATAAATAATGCATCTGGTAATCTTTCCATATTTTTAATGCCAGTTAAAAGTCTTTCTAATTTTTCTTTCTCTCTTTTTAAGATAATAACTTCTTTCTTAGGTAAAAGAGAAAATTTTCCACTATTTTCCATTTCTTCCAATTGAAAAAGACGTTTAACTCTTTGATTAATGGTGCTAAAATTAGTTAGTGTACCTCCCAGCCATCTATAATTAACATAGGGCATTCCACATTTTTCAGCTTCAGTGCTGATGGACTCTTGTGCCTGTTTCTTTGTTCCCACAAATAAAATAATACCATTTTTACTGGTAAGGTCCCTAACAAAATTGTAAGCATCATCAATAAGTTTAACTGTTTGTTGTAAATCTATAATATAAATATTATTTCTTTCCGTAAAGATATAAGGTCGCATTCTAGGATCCCAACGTCTCTTTTGATGTCCAAAATGTACACCAGATTCTAACAATTGTTTCATTGATATAACACTCAAATGCCCACTCTCCTTTAAATATATTTTTTAGATTTTTTTTATCGAATTTTTTTAAATTCTAATACTATAAATTAATAATAAATCATAAAACCAGATTAGTATAACATACTTGTAATTGTTATTCAATACAGACAATTAGTAAAATTAAAGATATTCAAGAGATTAATAAATAGGGAATTTATTGTTAATTCAGGTACTATCTAAAGAAAGAATCCCCTTGAATATCTTTAAAATATTAGTAGTGTTCATAGAATGTTGTATTTTTTAGAGGATATATTTACTCAAATCTTCTTTCTTAATAATATTCTGTAAACGATTTTGTACATATCTCTTAGTTATGATAATTTTTTTCTTCCCCATTTTAGGGGCGTTAAAGGAAATGCGATCTAATAATTTTTCCATAACAGTATACAGTCTTCTCGCTCCGATATTTTCATTTTGTTCATTGAGAAGAGCAGCTATTCTAGCTATTTCATTTATAGCCTCTTTTTCAAAATCAAGGTCAATGTCCTCTGTTTTTAGAAGAGCTTTATATTGTTTGATTAAGGAATTATCTGGCTCAATTAATATTTTCTCTAAATCCTCTTGGTTCAGGCTATTTAATTCTACTCGTAAGGGAAACCTACCCTGCAATTCAGGTATTAAATCTGATGGTTTGGAAGAATTAAAAGCACCAGCAGCAATGAAGAGTATATAATCAGTTTTTACTGCTCCATATTTAGTCATAACCATCGAACCTTCAATAATAGGTAGTATATCCCTTTGTACTCCACTTCTAGATACATCAGGTCCATATGATTTTTCTTTCATAGCTATTTTGTCAATTTCATCAATAAATACAATGCCTAATTCTTCTGTCCTATAGATAGCCTCTTTAGCTATTTCGTTCATATCTAATAGTTTTTCTATTTCATCATCAAGCAGAATTTTTCTTGCTTCTGATATTTTCAATTTTTTTCTTTTTTTTCGGCCGGGGAGCATTTTATCCATAATATCTTTAAAGTCAATGCCAATTCCTTCTATTCCCATATTCGAAAATATCTCAATTGAAGATTGACTTTGCTCTTCAATCTCAATGCTAATTTCTCTTTCTTCTAATTGGCCACTTCTTAACTTATCTCGTAATTTTTCTTTTGTTTTCTTAAATCTTTCTTTTTGGGTGTTCTGATTGCTCAAAACAAAGTCTATCTCTTTATCCTCTTTGGTATGCATTAGTTCATCAGTTTTAATATCTTTATAAATATCCTCTTCCCTGTCTTCCTCATCATTTTGAGTGATAGTAGGTAGCAAGGCTTGCAATAACCTTTCTTCTACTTTTACCTTTGCTTTATCTCTAATTTCTTCAATTTTTTCCTTACGGATTAGCTGGACAGCTGCCTGCACTAAGTCTCTTATCATAGAATCAACATCTTTGCCCACATATCCCACTTCAGTAAACTTGGTAGCCTCTACTTTAATAAATGGTGCCTGTACTAATTTTGCCAATCTCCTGGCAATTTCTGTTTTACCAACTCCGGTGGGACCTATCATAATGATATTTTTAGGTGTGACCTCTTCTATTAGGGTCTGTGGTAATTTTTTTCTTCTAATCCTATTTCTTAAGGCAATAGCTACAGCTTCTTTCGCCTCTTTTTGTCCCACAATATATTTATCTAATTCTGCTACAATTTCAGACGGTGTTAAACCTTCCAACACCATTATCTTTCCTCCATGAACATTAGCCTTTAAGAGTTTCAACAGTAATACGATTATTAGTATAGATACAAATCGAAGCAGTAATCTTTAGTGATTCCAGAGCAATTTCCTCGGCAGATAATTGAGTAAATAAAAGTAAAGCTTGAGCTGATGATAAAGCATATGGGCCTCCTGAACCGATTGCTGCAATAGGTTTATCAGGCTCTATAATATCACCATTACCAGAAATTGTAAACATATCCTGTAAGTCAGCAACAATAAGTAAAGCTTCTAATCTTCTTAATGCTCGGTCTGTTCTCCAATCCTTAGCTAATTCAATTGAAGCTCGTTTTAAATTACCTTGAAATTCCTCTAATCTATTTTCAAATCTTTCATACAAGGTAAGGGCATCGGCTGCGCCCCCAGCAAAACCAGTTAGAACTTTATTGTGATATATTTTTCTTATTTTTTTAGCCTCGTTTTTGGCAATGGTATTTTCCATTGTAATTTGTCCATCACCAGCTATAGCTACTTCGTTATTTCTTTTAACGGCAAGAATTGTTGTTCCTTTAAACATTTTTTTCTTTCACTTCTTTCTTTTCTTTATTTTAGATATTTTAAAAAATATCATCTTATTTTATTAGATTTTCAATAATTTATTACTATTTTCTAGGAATTGATTTTTTATATGTTTCTATCAATTTCCCTTTGGTTATATGAGTATATATTTGAGTGGTTGATAAACTTTTATGACCTAATAATTCTTGTACCGAACGCAAATCAGCACCTCCATTTAATAGATGAGTGGCAAAGGTATGACGAAAAACATGTGGACTAATCTTTTTATTCAGAGATGCTAATTTCATATTTTTACTAATCATTTTTCTGATACCTCTAGTTGAGAGTCTTTCCCCAAAACAGTTAATAAACAAGGGGGCTGTTAAAAGTGATTTCTGGTATTTTTTCCAGGGCACCTCTTCTCTATGTGCCAAATAATTATTTATGGCCTCTTTAACTGGTCGGCTAAGGGGTACAATCCTTTCTTTAGAGCCTTTGCCTAAAACTTTTATTTGCTCTTCCTCTAAATTAAGATCATCGATATTTAAATTTGATAATTCGGTCTCCCTGATTCCTGTTCCATACAATAATTCTAAAATCGCTTTATCCCTTATTTTAATAGGTTTATTTTCATCTGATGAATCGATTAATTTCAAAACTTCCTCTAAAAATAGAAACTCGGGTAATTTCTTCTTTATTTTTGGGATTTGAACATATTCAGCCGGATTTTTATCAGCAAGTTCTTCCTGAATTAAATATTTGAAGTATACTCGTAATGAAGATATTTTTCTAGCAATAGTTCTATCGTTATATTTTTGTTGTTTTAAATAAAAAATATACTTTCTTATTATTCGAAAATCTACCTTATTAATATCATTATTAATATCGTTACTATTATTAGTCTGTTGGATATATTGAGCAAAACCTATTATATCTTTTAAATAGGCATTAATGGTATTAGGTGAAAAATTCTTCTTTTCTTTTAAATAATTTTGATAATCTTTAATAATACTCATATTAATGGTTATGCTCTTCATCTTTAGCAACCTTTTCTTTATAATTACATTCTTTATTGATACATTGGTAAATATTACCTATTTTCTTATTGCTTATGTTTACTAAAATTGAACCACATTTGGGACATTTTTTATCTACTGGAGGAAATTGGGAATAAAAATTACAGTCAGGGTATTTGCTACAACCATAGAATACCCTGCCCTTCCTACTTTTTAATTTAATTATCTCGCCCTCGCAACCTTCTTTGGGACAGGAAATACCTAATTTAATAATATATGGTTTGGTAGGGTGTTGGGTAGGAAATTTAGAACAGGCTAAGTATTTACCATAAGGTCCGTTTCTAATTTCCATCTGGTTTTCACATACTACACATTTTTCTTCAGTTAACTCTTTTGATTTCTGTATTAACTTTTGGGGAGGATTCTCCATCAGCTGGTCCATATTTTTTAATAATAATTTATAGAAGTTAGCTAATATTTTTTGCCAGTTGTATTCGCCTGATTCAATTTTATCCAATTCATTTTCCATAGTTGCAGTAAACTTTACATTGATAATATTCGAAAAGTATTCCCTTAAAAATTGATCTACCACTATTCCCAATTTAGTTGGTTTTAATTTTTTATTTTCTTTTTCCACATATCCTCTACTTATTATTTTATCAATAATCATGGCATAAGTGCTTGGTCGACCGATACCCTCTTTTTCTAAAACCTTTACCAGGCTGGCCTCATTGTATCTAGCAGGTGGTTTGGTAAAGGATTGTTTAGGATCAATTTTTAACAATACCAGTCTATCACCTTCTTGCAAAGGTGGAATAACTACTTTTTCTAAATCAGTTTCTTCTATAACCTTTAAATATCCAGGAAATAATATTTTAGTAGCATTTGATTCGAAAATATATTCTTTAGCTTTGATTTTAAAATTATTTCTCTCTAACCAGGCAGATTTCATTTGACTGCCAATAAAATATTGCCAAATCAATTGATAGAGCTTATATTGATCAGATGATAAATCAACTTTAATTAATTCAGGTTCAAGATCAATTGAAGTAGGCCTTATTGCTTCATGGGCATCTTGTATTTTTATGTTGTCTTTATTTTTTGCCCTTTTTATTACACTTTTACCAGAAGAAACATAATCTTTGCCAAAATGTTCCTGGATATAATTACGGGCTTTTATTTTTGCCTCTTCAGATAAGCGAGTAGAATCAGTTCGCATGTAAGTAATTAATCCCAAAGTCCCGCGGCCGGTAATTGAAATACCTTCGTACAATTGCTGGGCAATTTGCATTGTTTTTTTAACTGAAAAATTTAATTTATGATAAGCAATTTGTTGTAAAGTACTAGTTTTTAAGGGTAGGGGTGGGTGTTTATATTCTTTCTTGGTGATAATTTCAGAAACGATAAATTGACCATCTTTAATTTCATTACAAACTAATTCAGCTTCTTTCTTATTGCTAATTTTAATCTTATTTCCATTTTTAGAGACTAAAGTGGCTTGAAAAGAGTTTTCTTTTTTATCGTTTTCTTTCAACAATAATACATTTATTTTCCAATATTCTTCTGGTTTAAATGCCTCAATTTCTTTTTCTCTCTCTACAATCAAATGCACTGCAACTGATTGAACCCTACCAGCACTCTTCCCTTGAGTATATTTATAACATAAAGGGCTTACTTGGTAACCTACCAAACGATCGAGTAATCTTCGAGTTATCTGGGAATCAATAACATTCCTATTTAGTTTTTTAGGATTTTTAATTGCTTCTCTTACCACATCTTTGGTGATTTCGTTAAAAGTAACTCGACACTTTTTGTTTTCAATATGCAGTTCTTTAGCAATGTGCCAAGAAATGGCTTCTCCTTCTCTATCAGGATCGGTTGCTAATAGTATATTTTCTTTCCCCTCAGCCAAACTTATTAAATTTTTAACTATCTGACGCTTCTCGGGGATAGTAATCCAGGTCGGCTTGAAATTGTCTTCAATATCAATTCCTAATCTTGATTTTGGTAAATCTTTAATATGACCCTTGCTAGAAGCAATTAGAAAATTATCTCCCACCATTTCTTTGAGTACTTTTTCCTTAGTTGGTGATTCTACGATAATTAAACTTTTTTTCATAAATTATGTCTTTCTATTTCGATATTTTATATTTATTATCTTGTCTTTTATTTTTTATTCTTTATTTCTGTTATTATTTTAATTTATTCTCTTTATGTTGTATTAGGCGAATAATATTGCTCCGATGACGGAATAAGGCTAATAAATTTATAATTATTAAGAAATATTTGAATTCCAGGGTAGTGTTAAAGATAAACGATAAAATAAGCATGGACAAGACAGAAATAATAGAACCAAGTGAGGCAATTTTTATAGTTATTACTATAATGCCCCAAATTAATGCTGAGATAAGGGAAATAATAGGATAGAAAGAAAATACTACTCCATAAGTAGTAGCAATGCCTTTGCCTCCCTTAAATTTTAGGAATATAGACCAATTATGTCCGATAATAGCAAAAAGTCCAATTATTAGATAAAAACTGATATTATCAATTATTAATAATCTTCGAGCCAGAAATACTGCTAAAAAACCCTTTAAACAATCTCCAATTAAAACTAATATGGCATATTTTGCTCCCATCACTCTAAAAGCGTTAGCCGTACCTATATTGCCGCTACCCCGTTCTCGGATATCAACATTTTTTAGATACTTACCAACTAGATAGCCGAATGGTATAGAACCTAAAAGATAACTTAAAATAATCCCAAAAATATAGTTCATATTTTAAATACCATTAATTTATTCAATCTAAACATTTTTTTCAACTTTTTTCATAATGAAATACAATAGGAATGCCTTCCAATTCAAAATTTCTAATAAATTCATTTTCAAGATATCTTTGGTAAGAATTATATAAAAGATCAGGTTCATTTACAAATATTTTAAAAGAAGGTGGTTTTGTTCCTGTTTGAGTAATATAGTAAAATCGAAGCCTTCTCCCCTTTATAATATTGGGTGGCTTATTATTTACTATTATTTGCAGCAAATTATTTAATTCTGAAGTAGTTATTTTTTTATTAAATCTATTAAATACTTCGATGATTGTTTTTATAATGTGAGAGCTATTTTTTTTAGGACCTACCGCTATAGTTGTTAGGAGGGGCGCACCCTTAAGAAATTTCAAATTATATTTACTTATTTGTAGTAAAGAAGCCTTGTCGATATCTTTGTTTTTAGCTACCAAATCATATTTATTCAGTAAAACAATGACTGCTTTCTTTTCTTCCCTGATTTTTTTTGCCAATCGTTTATCCTGCATGCTAATCGCATTGCTGGCATCTAAGACCAGTAAAACTACATCTGCTTTCTTAATAGAGGCTATGGTTCGTAAATTTCCAAAATATTCAATTTTATTTTTTACACTTTTTCTCCTTCTAAGACCAGCAGTATCCACAAATTCTAACTTATATTTTTCGAAATTAATCGATGCGTCAATAGCATCCCTGGTGGTACCTGGCTGTTTATCGACAATAGCTCTTTCTTCATTTAAAAGAGCATTTAATATACTAGATTTGCCTACATTTGGTTTACCAATAATGGCTACTCTTATTAGATAGTTAAGATCATTTTCAGAAGCAAATTTCTCCTTATTATTATAAGGAATTAATTCTATTATTCTGTCTAATAGTCCATTAATATTTATACCCTGTTCGGCTGAAATAAGACACGGTTCACCCAAACCTAAATGATAAAAATCACCAAGAAAGTAATGCTTATCTTTTATATCATTCTTATTGATTACTAAAATAGATTTTTTTTTATTTTTACGAATAAATTTTGCTAGGTCAGTATCTTCCTGCTGGATACCAGTCATTACATCAACGAGGTGAATTATTAGGTCAGCTTCCATAATTGCTTTTTTTACTTGCTCAAAAACACTCTTTTGCACCAAATCTTGTTTATTGGTATAATCAATACCGCCAGTGTCAATCAAAGTAAATTCTCTACCCTGCCAGTTCAAATCAGCATAATTACGGTCACGAGTAATCCCGGCTTCTGATAAGACAATTGCTTTTCTAAATCCTAGTAAGCGGTTAAATAAGGTAGATTTACCAGTATTTGTTTTTCCAATAAGGGCAACTTTATTTTTCATATAACATAATATTATTCAAGGGGAATCCTTCCCCTTGATAACCCCTGAAATACATAATATCAAACTCAATATATATTATTTTCTTCATTATTTTATTTATTAGTTTATCCTTCACGTTTTATCTTTGTATATTTAAGAATAATGAAATTTCCCAGAAATTTCATTATTCAAGGGGAATTCTTCCCCTTGATAACCCCTTTATTTCCATCTCAATCTAATCATTATTATTAAGCAAAGAGAATATATATCTTTTAATATCTTGTCTTTTAATATTTTTTATAACAAATCAATTCCTTATCTTGAGGTATCGGAATTATTGAAAATTCTCTACCTCAAGATATTCAAGGGGAATTCTTCCCCTTGACAACCCCTGAAATGCATAATATCAAACTCAATATATATTATTTTCTTAATTATTTTATCCTTCAAGATTATTCTTTGTATATTTAAGAATAATGAAACTTCCTAGTAATTTCATTATTCAAGGGGAATCCTTCCCCTTGAGAACCCCTGAAATAATCTATTATCTTATAATTATTAACTATTATAATGTTTTGAAAAAATTCTATCCATTCTCCTGCTTCTTGCCTATCTCTTTGTAAGAAAATTTAGACAAGGTTGAAGAAATCAATTTCAGTCCTTACCCTGAGAAGAAAGAAGGGAATTGTGGTTACGTAGACTCCCACGTCTTTACAGACGTGGCACTCACTTTTACAGACTAATGTCTGTCCCGATTTGTCGGGAACTTGCTCTCATCCCCACCTTTACAGGCGGGGAGTTCCCGCTAGATTAAATGCATTGCTACTATGATAATTTCAATATTTTTTGTATATTTTCGATTACTTTTTCTGGATACTGAGCTTTAAATATTTCCGAACCGACAACTAAAATATTGGCGCCAGCCTGCTTTACCTTCACTATATTTTTGCTATTAATCCCTCCATCTACTTGAATAGCTATATCTTTTTCACTTTGTTCTATTATTTCTCGAGCATCAGCAATTTTTAATAACATAGAAGGTATAAATTGTTGTCCACCAAAACCGGGATTAACAGTCATAATCAATATTATGTTCAGTTTATCTAAAACATATTTAATCATTTCTAAAGGAGTAGAAGGATTAAGAGCTACTCCCGCTTTTAATCCACAATCAAGAATCATTTGCAATGTTTTATCTAAATGTGGGCATGTTTCCACATGAATAATGAGACTATCTTGTTTATTAATAACCTCAGAAAAGTCTTTAATATATCTTTCTGGCTTTTCAACCATTAAGTGAACACTAAGAGGAAGATTAGTATTCTTTCTGATTGTAGCAACAATCTTGGGGCCAAAAGTGATGTTTGGAACAAAATTACCATCCATAATATCCAGATGCACTAAATCTACCTTATTTTTTTCCAGCATAGACAGAACTTCTCTCAAACAAGAAAAATCTGCATTTAATATGGATGCAGCTAATTGTTTTTTAGTCATTTTGTGACCTTCCTATTTAATAAGCTAATTTTTTTATATTAGATATTCTCTATCCAGGCTTCTATATTGAATTGCTTCAGCAATATGAATCGTTTGAATTTCGTCAGTAAAATTAAGGTCAGCAATGGTTCTGGACAATTTTAATATTTTATCATAAGCCCGAGCACTTAATTTTAGTTTTTCCATAGCCTGGCTTAATAAATTCCATCCCTCTTTGGATAATTGGCAATATTTTTCAATATCTTTTCTATTCATCTGGGAATTACTAAAAATATGTCTATTTTTAAAGCGGGTCAGCTGGATTTTTCTTGCTTTCTCAATACGTTTTCTTATTTCCTCGGAAGTATCACTTTTCTTATCTTTATTTACCAATTCTTTGTAATCAAGTCTTGGCACTTCAATTTGAATATCAATTCTATCTAATAAAGGGCCAGAGATTCTGGCTCTATACTTTTGAATTTGATAGGAGGTGCAGGTACATTGCTTTACTGGATCCCCAAAATAACCACAGGGACAGGGATTGGCAGCTGCCACCAGCATAAAACGCGATAAATAAGTAACTGAACGTAAAGCCCTAGAAATAGTTACTTTTCCATTTTCCAGAGGTTGTCGCAATGATTCTAACGCAGAGCGACTAAACTCAGGAAGTTCATCCAAAAATAGTACACCGTTATGAGCTAAGCTAATTTCACCAGGTTTAGGTATTGTTCCCCCACCAATAAGACCAATATCACTAATAGTATGATGGGGAGAGCGAAAAGGTCTTCTGGTCATAATGGGATATTTTCGATCAGTTAAATTGGAAATACTGTATAAACGAGTAATTTCTATTGCTTCTTCCAGGGTTAAAGTTGGTAAAATGGTGGGAATACGTTTTGCTAACATAGTTTTACCAGAACCAGGAGGTCCGGTCATAATTACATTATGACCTCCAGCAGCTGCTACTTCTAATGCTCTTTTAGCATGATGTTGACCTTTGACCTCAGAAAAGTCTATAGAGTAATTATCAATATTTTTCATTAATTCTTCTTTATTGACATAAACTGGTAGTATTTCTAGTTCCTGATTTAAAAATTGAACCACTTCTCTTAAATTAGAAGATGGGTAAATATTAATTCCATCTACAATGGCAGCTTCACGAGCATTTTCTAAGGGTACAATTAAATTTTTAATTCCATTTTTTTTAGCCATCAAGGCAATAGATAAAACACCATTAACTGGTCTTATGCTACCATTAAGAGAAAGTTCACCAATAATAATAAAATCTTTAAAAGGGATTGCCTCCATTTGCTCATTAGCAATTAGTACCCCAATGGCAATTGGTAAATCTAAAGCTGGGCCTTCTTTTTTGACATCTGCCGGTGCTAAATTAACAGTAATCCTTTGCATAGGAAAATGATATTCAGCATTTTTTAAAGCAGACCTTACTCTCTCTCTTGATTCTTGTATCGCGGTATCAGGTAAACCAACAATATTAAAAGACGGTAAGCCATTAGAAACATATACTTCTACTTCCACAATGAATGCTTCTACACCTAAAAGTGCAGAACTACGTAGTTTAGAAATCAAAGGAACACCTGCAATTATTATTAAATTTCTTTTATTGTATAAAAGCGTTGGTAATATGTTTTATTTCTTTTAATAAATTCTTATCCAAAAGGATAGCAATAACATCGAATCGAAAATATTTATCTTTAATATTTTTCTTTTTGATATAAAATTGAGCAACCTTTATAATTTTATTTCTTTTGTAAGTGGTTAGTGCTTCTTCAGGGGTACCATATCTATTTGATTTTCTACACTTTACTTCAATAAAACAAATATAATTGCTTTTTTCAGCAATTATATCTATTTCACCAAACGATACTTTATAATTTTCCTCTAAAATACGGTAACCTCTATTTTTAAGATAATTACTGGCTAATTTTTCTCCGGCCTTCCCTTTTCCTATATTATTCATATAAGCTTTTTTGTTTAGGATATTTTATTTCTTTATATTTATCTATTATTACACCTTTAAATGTTTTACGATGTATGGGAGATATTCCATTTTCCTTAATAGCCTCAAGATGATTTTTGGTTCCATACCCCATATTTTTATTAAATTGATAAAGGGGATATTTTTCATGAAATTTTCTCATTATACCGTCACGATACACCTTAGCAATAACTGATGCGGCGGCTATAGAAATACTTTTATCCTCACCTCTGATAAGGTTATCTTGAGGAGTCAAGATATAAGGAATTTTAAAAGCATCAACTAAAATATAATCAGGATATTGTTCTAAGGACCGGAGAGCTCTTTTCATTGCTAAAAAAGTTGACTGAGCAATATTTATTCTATCAATAGTATCAGCATCAACTAAGCCAATACCTATATCGCATAATTTATCAGAAATTAATTGCGAAACATACTCTCTTCTAATTTTGTTTATTTTTTTTGAATCTTTCAAATAGGCAACAAAAAAAGAATCAACTTCTTTTATTACGACCGCTGCTGCCACCACCGGACCAGCTAAAGCCCCTCTACCTACTTCATCAATACCGGCAATATAATGATAACCAGAAAGCGATAGTTCTTTTTCTAAACGTTTTAGTCTTTCAATCCTCAATCTTTCCTGGTATAAAAAATAGATTTTTTTTCTTAAACTATAAATTTTACTAAGAAAAACTGCCTTTTCCAATTTAACTTAACAAATTTTTATTATGTTAATAATCCTTTTTGACCTACTCTGTCTCTTAGATAATATAATTTGGCTTTTCTGGTAGAACCTTTTTTAATAAGAATAATCTTTTCTATATTGGGAGAATTTATGGGAAATATTTTTTCTATTCCGATACCTTTGGTAACTTTTCTTACCGTAATGGTTTCTCTAGTTCCACCGTGTTTTCTAGCAATTAAGATACCTCTGAAAATTTGTATCCTTTTTCGTTCTCCTTCCGTAATCTTTTGATGTACCTCTATTAAGTCTCCAGGACTTACTTCCAACTTTTCTTTTTTCAATTGCCCATCTTCAATATGTTTTATATAATCCATCTCTATTTCCTCTCTTTTCTTAGTCAGATGTTTTAAAATCATCAATTATTTTTAGTTCTTCTTTAGTAAACTTTCTATCTATTAACAGGTCTGGTCTTCGGATCATGGTTCTCAAGAGAGACTGTTTTCTTCTCCATTTTTCAATCTTTTTATGATTACCGGATAACAATATCTCTGGTACTTTATACCCTCTATATTCTTCAGGCCTAGTAAAGTGAGGATAATCAAGTAAACCATCAAAAAATGAATCATTCCTCATCGATTCTTCCTTCCCCAGGACACCAGGTAGCATTCTAATGATAACATCGATCATAACCATAACCGGTATCTCACCGCCTGTTAATACATAGTCTCCAATAGAAATTTCTTCTGCCTTGATTAGCCTATGAATTCTATCATCAATGCCCTCATATCTTCCACAGATAAAAATAATTTTCTCTCTGGTTGATAATTCTTTTGCGATTTCTTGATTAAACAGTTTACCCTGTGCTGATGCTATAATAATCTTGCTATTTATCCAACCCGGGTCTTTTTTATAAATATCTTCTACCGCTTCTACGATTGGTTCCGGTTTTAATACCATGCCTGGTCCACCACCATAGGAATAGTCATCAACACTTTTATGTTTATCTTTGGTAAAATTTCTAATATCTATTATATTTATCTTTACTAATTTCTTTTCCTGCGCTCTTTTGACAATGCTTTCCGAAAATGGTGAAGTAAACATATTCGGGAAAATGGTTAATATAATTATTTCCATTTTCATATTAATCCCTTGAATGGTAATTTTATTTTACTTATTCGCTAATTTCAATTATAGTCCTCTTTTTTTCTTTTATAGTAGCCGCATTAATGACTGTTCTAATGGACTTAATTACTCTTCCCTGTTTACCAATAATTTTTCCTAAATCAGCTGGATCTGCTGTTATTTGCAAAACTATAACATCTTCTTTTTCAATTTTTTTAACTATGAGTTTTTCTGGAAAATCAACAATTAATTTTAGTAAATATTCAACTAATTCTGCCAATAATTCATCTCCAAGAAATCTGAATGAGTTTATTTATTATAAATAATCAAATTAATTATATGCAATAATATGCAATATATATATACAATAAATGGGTATTACAATTTTACAATACACCATTTTTTTTAAACAAAGATTCCACAGTCTTGGTCATTTTTACACCTTGCTTAATCCATTTTAAGCTTTCTTCTTTATCTATTTGAAAAACATATGGTTCAAAAGTAGGTTGATAGTAGCCCAATATTTTTATAAATCTTCCATCTCTTGGTTTACGAGAATCTATAACTACAATTTTATAACAAGGATTCTTTTTAGCACCTTCTCTTTTTAGCTTTATTGTTGCTGACATATTTTTCCTCCATAGAATAATATTTATTACTAAAATACTATGTTCAAAATTTTACCTCATAAAAGGTATTAATGATTTTTTACTAACATTTTGTTGTTTTAAATATTTCTTCATTTTAA
>JAGPKD010000061.1:0-3842 GCA_018054125.1 Candidatus Oleihabitans oleiphilus
AAGGTAATTCTATATTAACTTACCCGCTGGTATTAGTGCATAAGATTGCTACACACTTGCCTCTTTTTATTTTTTAAATTTTGAGTGATATTGCTAATTGATACTTGACAGTTATGGTAAAATGAAAAAAAATGTAAAAAACAAGGCGTGGGAGATAAGTACCTCCTTAAGGGATACAGAAAGCCGTAGCTGATGAGAAGCGGTGCCTTTTTGGTACTAAATGGACCCACAAGTTTCGGTCTGATCTGAAGAGATTATTATCTAAAGGTAGGACTCGACGGTCTTCCCCCGTGAACGGGAAAGGGTATCGGTATTTCTTATACCTGTACTTTATGAAGTGGGAACAGACTATGTTAAGTTTAAATTAAAAGGTCTGTTTCAAGGAGAGTGGCAACACGAAATAATTAACCTTTCGCCTCTTGGTGAAAGGTTTTTTTATTTTTCCACTCCAACCGAACCTGAAAGAGTGATTGTTTTTGTTCTGATACTTTGCTTATACCAAGATTAAAAAACAATCTAAAGAAGGGTGGCACCACGAAAGGCTTTTCGTCCCTTAGCACTTATATAAGTTAAGGGATGAAAAGCCTTTTTTATTTGTTTAAATGAATTAATAAGGTTAAGTGAAATGAACCAGAAGAAGGAAGGAGAGCAGAAAAGTGTATGATCTGTTTTTAGAAATATTAGTAAAAAGATGGCCCCCCAAGAGGGGGGAAGGGAAAATTCAGTAAAATAAGCGCATAAAATAAGATTTTAATTTTGAATACAATGAATCTATGATTAAAAAAGAAAGGAATGGAAAAATGGAACAAGTTAAATATTTATTAGAAGAAAAAGAAATGCCTCAATATTGGTATAATATTCTGGCTGATTTACCAGAACCATTACCCTTACCGTTGCATCCAGCAACTAAAGAACCTCTTAAGCCAGAAGATTTAGCTCCTCTTTTCCCTTTAGAATTAATTAAACAGGAAATGAGTCAAGAGAGATATATTGAAATTCCCGATGAAGTGCGTGATATATACCGTCTCTGGAGACCGACCACCCTTTATAGGGCGAGACAGCTGGAAAAATCTCTGAGGACACCTGCTAAAATATATTACAAATATGAAGGTTCCAGCCCTCCAGGGAGTCATAAACCCAATACTGCTGTAGCTCAGGCTTATTACAATAAGCAGGAAGGTATTAAACGTATTACCACTGAAACCGGTGCCGGTCAATGGGGTAGCGCTCTGGCTTTTGCCGGTGCCTGCTTCGGTATGGAGATTAAGGTGTACATGGTGAGAATAAGTTATGACCAGAAACCTTATCGGCGAGTGATGATGCAGGTATGGGGTGCTGATTGTATCCCTAGCCCTTCTGAGCAAACCAAAGTTGGTCGGGATATTTTAGCTCGAGAGCCGGATTGTTTAGGTAGCTTAGGTTTAGCCATCAGTGAAGCAGTAGAAGAGGCGGTAAGCCGAGACGATACCCACTATTCCTTAGGTAGTGTTCTTAATCATGTGTTATTACATCAAACAGTAATTGGCCAGGAAACCAAGAAAATGTTGGAAAAAATTGATGAATATCCTGATATTATTATTGGCTGCGTGGGCGGGGGTTCTAATTTTGCCGGAATGTTTTTACCCTTTGTCAAAGATAAGATTGATGGTTTACATCCCGATTTGAGAATTATTAATGTGGAGCCAGCCAGTTGCCCAACCCTGACCAAAGGACCGTATCGCTATGATTTTGGTGATGAAGCAGGATTGACTCCTCTATTGAAAATGTATACCTTAGGACATGGATTTATCCCCCCTCCTGTTCATGCTGGAGGATTGCGTTATCATGGTATGGCACCGATTATCTGTCATCTGTTGAATTTGGGTTTGGTAGAAGCAAGGGCAGTTCATCAGCTGGAAACCTTTCAGGCTGGGGTTGATTTTGCCCGAAGTGAGGGAATTATAAGTGCTCCAGAATCAGACCACGCTATTCGGGTTGCTATTGATGAGGCTATTAAATGCAGGGAATCGGGAGAAGCAAAGACTATCCTGTTAGCTTTAAGTGGGCATGGTCATGTAGACATGGCCGCTTACCAGGATTATTTTGCCGGTAAGTTAGAAGATTATGCCTATCCTCAGAATAAAATTGAACAAGCCTTGCAGAGTTTGCCTGAATTGTAATATACTATCACCCTCACCCTAACCCTCTCTCGTCAAGGGAGAGGGGAGGGGGTGAATATGGTATACCGTATTACGTATAACGTATATCGTTTAAATTAGTCGTTAGTATCTGGTATTTAGTTTGCCTATTGCTTATTACTGAATTCGCTCCTAGCAATGATAAAAAAAGCTCTGGCATATGACTGAAAATTAAAAACCTTGATAGTTCACTTGAAAAGTGTATATAATAAATAAACGAAAATAGATATAATAATAAAATAATATTAATCAATAGGTAAAAAATAGAATATGAATGATCTTGCCAAAGCAAAAGAAATATTAGAAAAAGAGCAATTTACCTTTGTCTTAATAAAAAATGGCAGAGTAATAAAAACTTCCCATAAGGGAGGCGTTATTCCTTTAATGGAAGTTATCAGACAGGATGATAGAGCGTTAGATAAGGCTATAATTGCCGATAAAGTAATTGGTAGAGCGGCAGCTCTTTTAGCGGTTCATTACCACGTTAAGGCCATATATGCAGAGCTTATTAGCCAGAAGGCAAGGGAAGTATTGGATAACCATTCCATTTTTTATCAGTTTGCACAATGCGTTCCTTATATTAAAAATCGGGAGCTCAATGACCAATGTCCCCTGGAAAAGTTAACTCAAAATATTTCTGATCCAGCTAATGCATATAGCCAGATTTTACAATTTTATCAGGAAGTATTATGACTGAGTTAACTTTTTTAGGTACCAGAGCGGAGATTGAAGAAAAGACCGAACATCATTATTATCATTCTTCTCTGTTAATACAGGAATTAGATAAAGAAAACTTTCGTCTTCTTATTGATTATGGTCGTATTCATCCTTGTGATTTAGACACTCTAAAACCTGATGCAGTATTGATAACCCATGCCCATCCTGATCATTATATCTGGACTTTAGAAGAGATTAACTCTGCGGTCCCGGTTTATCTGACTCAAGAAACCAGGGATTATGGCCCATTTTCTCCTGTTAATTCCCATATTTTTGTTCCTTATCA
Source organism: Candidatus Oleihabitans oleiphilus (assembly GCA_018054125.1). GTDB lineage: Bacteria > Atribacterota > Phoenicimicrobiia > Phoenicimicrobiales > Stramentimicrobiaceae > Oleihabitans > Oleihabitans oleiphilus. The sequence goes on from JAGPKD010000061.1 coordinate 3,181, forward strand.
CTTACTTTCTTTGGGCCCTTTTCAAATATTTCCATATAGGGTTATGCATTCCCTTCGGTGTCCTGCGGTGGGATTTAAAATTCAACTTTCTAACCAGAAGGTCCTGGTGTATAATCCTGATTTAGTAGATATCATAGACCGAGAAAATATTCTCTCCGGTATTGATTACTATATTGGTGATGGTTCTACCGTAAAGACCAATTTGGTCAGAAGAAAAGGAGAGATATTCTATGGTCATACCAGGATACCAACTCAGATAAACTGGTGTAAAAAATATGGAATTCAAAACATTATTTTCACTCACCTTGGTAAAGATACTATGAAACAGGAAAGTGATTTTGACAAGAGGTATCCTGGTGTTATTTTAGCCTATGATGGAATGAAATTATTGGTATGATAAAACCTCAATTAAATCTTAGTATCGGAATTTCAATAATTTCGATACTATAAAAAATAATATTTGCTTGTGCGTGTATGCACGCAGACAGGTAATTATTATCTCTTCAAGAAGGAACAATATATTTTGATTTAATTCAGGGGTTCTCAAGGGGAAGGATTCCCCTTGAATATCTTGTTTCTCAAACAAGATAGCATTTTCTTAGAATTGAATTTTCTTTAAGGGGTTCTCAAGGGGAAGGATTCCCCTTGAATATCTTGTTTCT
>JAGPKD010000061.1:3942-7801 GCA_018054125.1 Candidatus Oleihabitans oleiphilus
AGGGGTTCTCAAGGGGAAGGATTCCCCTTGAATATCTTGTTTCTCAAACAAGATAGCATTTTCTTAGAATTGAATTTTCTTTAAGGGGTTCTCAAGGGGAAGGATTCCCCTTGAATATCTTGTTTCTAAATGAAATAATTTTAATAAGTGTTAAGGGGTGAACTATGGAATTAAAACAAATTACGGAAAATACCTACTATATTCCTGGTCCAACCAATCTTGGTCTTTTTGTAGCAGATAGAGAGGTTATTTTAATTGATAGTGGGAATGACGAATCGGCAGGAAGAAAGGTATACCGGCTTCTGGAAGAAAAAGGATGGAGATTAAGAAAAATTATTAATACTCATTCCAATGCCGATCATATTGGTGGGAATGCCTACTTGCAGAAAAAGACTGGTTGTGACATTTTAGCTACTGCTTTAGAATCAGTATGGATTAATGAACCTTACTTGGAACCATTCTTATTATGGGGAGCCTTTCCCTTTAAGGCACTGAGAAATAAATTTTTACAGGCACAACCTTCGAAGGTAACTCACCTTATCAATACTGAAGGTATTATTGCGGATACACCTTTACAGGCTTACCCCTTGGAAGGACATTTTTTACAGATGATTGGAGTAAAAACTCCTGATGAGGTATTTTTTATTGCCGATAGTCTCTTTTCTTCCGATATTATTAATAAGTATAGTTTAACTGTAAAAAGCAATATTGAGAAGGCACTGGAGACCTATTCTTTTTTAGAAAAATGTTCAGCACAATTCTTTGTTCCTGCTCATGCTCAGCCCACAGAGAATATTGGCGACCTTATTCGAGTAAACAGAGAACAAATAGAAAAAATCAATGAGAAAATTATCAACTATTGTGCCAAACCTTCCTCTCGAGAGAAAATATTACAACTATTAGTTAGAGACTATAAACTACAGCTTTCCAGCGTACAATATGTCCTGACCCATATTACCGTTTCAGCTCATTTGAGCTACTTGAGTGATAGACAGATGATTAAGCCAATTTTTGAAGAAGGTAAAATGTTGTGGGTGAGCGTGGGTTAAATATTTCTTGCTATACTGACTAATAGTGATATAGTGATAACATGGAATTATAATTATAAATATGGTATAAAGATATTCAAAAATTAAGAGGAGCAGGAATAATGTTATCAAAAAAAGAATTAATTCCAAAAGAGAGAAAATTAATAATCATAATTATGGTTATTTTTTTCTTGATCTTTATTTCTCAAGGGGCTATCTCCTTAGCAGCTACTGATGTTCCTGATGTCCGAGAAGCCATTGTAAAAGTTTATACGGTAAGTAATTCTCCTGATTATTACAATCCCTGGAGCATGCAAGGACCGCGAGCCAGTTCTGGTTCAGGGTGTATAATAGAAAATAATTTAATCCTGACTAATGCCCATGTAGTAAGTGATCAAACTTTTTTACAGGTTCGCAAATATGGAGATACCCAAAGATACCGAGCAAAGGTGGTAGCCGTTTCCCATTTAACTGATTTAGCCTTGTTAACGGTAGAAGAACCTGAATTTTTTGCTGGCAGACCAGCTTTATCCTTTGGTGAATTGCCGGAGACTCAACAAGAAGTGCTGGTATATGGTTTCCCTCTGGGTGGAGATACCTTAAGTATTACCAAAGGAGTAATTTCCCGTATTGAACACCAGCCTTATGTGCATAGTTCTTCTATCTTTTTAGCCGGGCAAATTGATGCAGCAATTAATCCCGGTAACAGTGGTGGGCCGGTTTTGGTAGATGATAAAATTGTAGGAGTAGTGATGCAGGGAATCCCTTCTGCTCAAAATATTGGTTATATGGTTCCCGTTCCGGTTATTCGCCATTTTTTTACTGATTTAGAGGATGGTAATCTTGACGGTTATCCCAGCTTGGGTATAAGTATCCAGGATATGGAAAATGAGGGTTTGCGGAAATATTATCAAATGGAGGCCGAGATGAGCGGGGTATTGATTAACCAGATTATACCTGGTTCTCCAGCAGATGGTAGTTTAAAAGTTGGTGATGTGGTACTTTTTATCGAAGATTATCCCATTGGTAACGATGGAACGGTCGAATTTCGTTCCAATGAGAGAACTAATCTAAATTATGTTATTCAACAGAAGCAGATTGGCGAAGATCTTGAGTTAACTGTTTTAAGAGAAGGGGTGAAAAAGGAAATAAAGGTTAACCTCTTTCGTTCCTTAACCAAAGACCGTCTGGTTCCTATGGAACAATATGATATCCTCCCTACTTATTATATCTATGGTGGTTTAGTTTTTTGCCCCCTTACCAAGAATTTATTAAATATCTGGGGGAGCCAATGGTTACAGCTTGCCCCCAGAGAATTGGTATGCCGCCTCTTGAATAATATTCCTGAGAGAGAAGACCAGCAGGTGGTAGTTCTATTAAAAGTGTTAGCTGCCGAGGTGAATCAGGGTTACCAAAGTATAAGTAGTTGGGTAGTAGAGCGGGTAAATGGGGAGAGGATCTGGAATATGCGAGATTTGGTAGAAAAAATTGAAAATTGCCAGGACTCATTTGTTATTTTAGAAGACCAATATAACAGAAAAGTTATTATGGATAAAGCAGAAGCCTTAGCTGACCAGCAAGAAATATTAGAAATTTATCGTATTCCCTTTGATCGTTCAGAAGATTTAACAGAGGTAAAAATCTAAGTTTCTACCATGCAACCTTTTTTACTTGTATAAGTGAAATATATTATTATCTTATAGTATCGGAATTTCAAAAAAATTCTGATACTATAAGATACTCTTTTTAGATAAGAAAACATATATTTTTACACTACCTCTCTAATCCTCTCTCTTAGAAGGGAGAGGTAAGGTGAGGGTGATAATGAGGGGTTTCAGGGGGCGGAGCCCCTTGAATATCTTGTTGTAAAACAAGATAGCATTTTCTTTGAATTGTATTTTTTTTAAGGGGTTTTCAAGGGGAAGAATTCCCCTTGAATATCTTGTTATTGATTTATCGATGAATTATAAATTATAAAAATCCAGAATGAAGGAGAGTAAATATCTTATGCCAGAAACTACCAAAAAGATGATCTTACAAAAAGCAGAAGAGTTAAAAATAAGATTTGTGCGCCTTAAATTTACGGATATCATGGGGATTCCTAAAAATGTAGAGGTGCCAGTAAGAGATTTAGAAAAAGCATTAGATGGCAACATAGCTTTCGATGGTTCCTCAGTACAGGGTTTTTCTCGTATTGAGGAATCCGATATGTTTTTACAGCCTGATTTTGATACTTTTATGATTAATCCCTGGGAAGAAGACCAGGGCGTAGCCAGGGTTATCTGTGATATTGTCAATCCAGATAAGACACCCTTTGCCGGATGTGCCAGGACTAACTTGAAGAGGGTATTAGCTGAGCTCAAAAAAATGGGCTATACGGCCAACTTTGGGCCTGAGATGGAATTTTATGTCTTCGTCAGAGATGAACAGAATAGACCTACCACTAAAACCAATGATCAGGCCAGTTATTTTGATTTGTCTCCCATTGATTTAGGAGAAAAACTTCGCAGAGACATGGTTATTACTTTAGAAAAATTAGGTTTTGAGGTGGAAGCCTCTCACCATGAGGTGGGTCCTGGTCAACATGAGATTGATTTCCGATATTCTGATGCTATTACTACTGCTGATCGTATTATGATGTTAAAGTTGACCAGTAAAACCATTGCTATGGGTCATAATCTACAGGTAACCTTTATGCCAAAACCAGTTTATGGTATTCCAGGTTCAGGTATGCATACCAATATATCTCTTTTTAAAAATAGTAATAATGCCTTTTACGATCCTGACCATAAATATGGTTTAAGTCAGGAAGCACTTTATTTTATAGGAGG
>JAGPKD010000062.1 GCA_018054125.1 Candidatus Oleihabitans oleiphilus
AATTATCTTCTGTCTTTATTGCTATCAGAAATCCTCTCCATAAAAAAATAAGAAACAAAATAATCACCGCAAGGGTACCTATAAATCCTAACTCCTCACCAATAATAGAAAAAATAAAATCAGTATGCTGATCAGGAAGGTAAAAAAATTTCTGCCTGCTTGCTCCAATACCTACTCCACTTATTCCACCACTACCAAGAGCTAATAGCGATTGGATAATATGAAATCCACTTTCTAAAGGATCCTGCCAGGGGTTTAAAAAAGAGAGCAATCTTATTCTTCGGTACTCTTCTCCTAACATCATAATAATGCCTGGGGGAATCAAAAGAGTAATTAAGGCAAATAATTGAGTGATTCTACTTCCTCCCATAAAAAGCATGATAAAAGAACAAGCAATAATTACAATACTGGTGCTAAAATCAGGTTGAGCAAAAATTAACAAGAAAATAAGAATTGTGATAATAAATACCGGTAAAATTCCCCGCACAAAAGTTTCAATATCTTCTGTTGTTTTCCTGGTTAAACAATCAGCTGTATAGAGAATAAGGGCAAATTTTGCCACCTCAGAGGGCTGAAGAGAAACAGGTCCCAGGCTAAGCCATCTTCTCGCTCCTCTTATATATCTGGCTAGTCCCGGTATATAAAGTAATAACAACAAAAATATAGATATAATTAAAATAGGTATGGCAAATTTTCGCCAGTGAAGATAATTAATATTAGCAGTTATAAAAAATATTATAGTGGCAATCAAAGCATAGATAGCCTGTTTGGTAAAAAAATAGAAGCTGTTACCATACCATTTATAAGCCATAACATAGCTAGAACTAAATACCATAATCACGCCAAAACAAAGTAAAATAAAGATAGTGGCTATTAAGATATAATCAGGTTGTCTCATTTCAGATAAGCTCATTTAATCTATTATTTATTCCTTCTCATTTTATTTTTTAAATCTCTTAATTTATATTTTAAAACGGATAAGCAAGTAAACCTAATAAAGCAAATAGAACCCCAATTCCCCAGAATAAGGAAACTATGTGAACTTCTTTCCATTTCATCATTTCAAAATGATGATGTAAAGGACTCATCATAAAGATAGGTTTATGATACAGTTGTATAGATAGGACCTGGATAATCACTGATAATGTTTCTATAACAAAAACACCTCCGATTAGCAATAAAAATAATTCACTATTGCTAAAGATCGCTATAGCTGCCAGGAATCCACCTAATCCTAAAGAACCAACATCTCCTAAAAAAATCTGGGCTGGGTGAAAATTGTATATTAAAAATCCTAAACAAGAAAGTATAATAATAACAGAAAATATTCCTAAATTTTTTTCTCCTTGAGTACAACAAATTATAGCAAAAGCAATAAGGGCAACAATTAATAGTCCAGTAGCCAATCCATCCAAACCATCAGTAAGATTAACAGCATTAGTAGTAGAAATAAAAACTAATATAGCCAGTGGAATATAAGCTATTTTAGAAATAAAAAAAGAATTTGTTCTAAAGGGAATTATGATTGTTTCATTAAATAAATTGTTCTGAAAAAACCAGAATAAAAATAAAATACTTATTACTAATTGTAGGGTAATCTTATTTCTGGCCTTCAAACCTAAAGATCTCCCCTTATAACATTTTATTAAATCATCAATAAAGCCAACTAAACCAAAACTGCATAATAAGATAAAAGAAATATATACCTTGCTATCAGCAGGAGAGAAACAGAGTAAGGAAAATGCAACAGCAAGAATAATGATTACCCCACCCATAGTAGGAGTACCACTTTTGTGCTGGTGTAAATCAGGACCTTCTTGCCTGATTATTTGTCCTATATTAAATTTTTTCTGAAGCTTAATAAAAAAGGGAATTATAATAACAGGAATTAAAAAAGCAATACAGAAAGACAATACTATCCTAATCATTATTAGTTCTCCCTTTTAATGTTATATTTTCCTTCCAGTATTGCACAATATTTTCCATCTGCATTTTTCGAGAACCTTTAAGCAAAATAATACTATTTTCTGGAACCAACTTAATCAAGCAGGTTACCAATTTATCCTCTTCCTCTTTACCAAAATAATAGACTTGATCTTCATTCATCCCTTGTTCACGGGCACCTTCTGCGATTGATACCCCAAATTCTCCGTAGGCAATCAGTATATCATAAGAAAGAGAAGCAACTACCCGGCCTATCTCTTTATGATAATAAACAGAATCATGGCCTAATTCCAACATATCCCCTAAAACAGCAATCTTATGCCGGCCTTCCGAGATACTGGCTACACTCTGTAAAGCCTCTCTGGTAGCTGTTGGATTGGCATTATAATAATCCTGGATTAAAGTTATCCCTCTATCCAGTAACATATATTCCATATGTAATTCTGTTCCTTGAAAATTAGCTATATTCTCAAGAATCTCTCTTAAGGGGACCTTCATTTTGATCCCTACTGCTATTGCCGCAAGAGCATTTGCTACATTAAATCTGCCTAATAGAGGCAAAAAAACCTGGAAATGATCCCCGTCTACTATTAGCTCAAAATGTAGTTCTTTTTCATTCTTTTGCCAGAAATTAATTGCTCTCACCTGTGCTTCTGGGTGAAATCCAAAACTAATTACCTCATTATGAGCAGAGAGACAACTCAGCAGAAAGTCAAAATAAGAATCGTCCCTATTTAATATGGCGGTCCCTTTATCTTTAAGTGCTACCAGAAGCTCAGACTTAGCCTGAACAATATTTTTTTTATTCTTAAATAAACCGATATGTGCTTCTCCAATATTAGTAATAACAGCAATATCAGGACGTGCTATATCTGTTAGTTCTTTTATTTCTCCCAATTTCTGAGCAGCCATCTCTATTACCAGTACATCATGATCTGAGTCTAAATTTAAAATAGTCAAAGGGACACCAATCTCATTGTTGTAATTACCTTCTGACTTTAAAACATGATACTTTGAGGATAACAGTTTAACAATCATCTCTTTGGTAGTTGTTTTACCATTACTGCCAGTTATACATATAGTCAAGGGTTTAAACAGAGAATGGTAATAATGAGCCCACATTTGAAGAGCTGACAAGGTGTTATCAACCAATAACAAAGGTTGTTTAAGTTCAGTAGCTAATGATTGATGCTCTTGAAAGAAGGCCTTTTCTAAAACAACAGCACAGGCACCTTTAGCACAAGCTTCCTTAATAAAATGATGCCCATCATATTGTTCTCCTACTAAGGCTAGAAAAAGGTTACCTTCTTTAATAGTTCTACTATCAATAGAAATATGTTGCCAGGGAGTATTTTTATCTCCCACTATCTTAGAATTAGGAACTATTGCAGCGAAATCATACAAATAAAACATTTATTTATTGCCTTTTTTTGTTTTTTGTTAATATTTGACGAACAACTTCTTCATCATTATGATGAATAACCCGATTATGATAAACTTGCTGGGTTTCAGGACCTTTGCCAGCAATTAAAACTATATCCTTTTCTTCAGCAATATGGAGAGCATAATTAATAGCCTCTACACGGTCTAGAATTACCTGATAATTTTCATTTCTTACTTCTTTAAATCCTTTCTCAATTTCTTTAGAAATTACCACTGGGTCTTCACTTCTGGGATTGTCCGTAGTAATAATGCTATAATCACTATAAGTTCCCACTACCTCACCCATCTTTTTTCTTACTCGATTATCCCTTTCTCCACCGTGACCAAAAATGGTAATAATTTTGTTTCTGGGAAAAAGTTGCAGTGTCTGTAAGATATGTTCTAATCCGTGAAAATTATGGGCAAAATCAATAATAATAGTATATGGCTGACCAAAGTCTAAAATTTTATATCTACCTGGAGCTCCTGGAAACTTTTGAAAAGCTGTAGCAATCGTCTCTAACGATACCCCTTCACTGACTGCAGCAGCAATAGCAGCCAGGGCATTATAGACATTGTATTTCCCACTCATATTTAATACAATTTCTACCTCTCCTACCGGCGTTTCAGCAATAAAATGAGTTTTTTCCAAGTTAATTATTATGTCCCGAGCACTAAACATACTCTGCTGTGCAATACCATAGGTCAATACCTCGGTCTTTAAACAATTAATAAAATCAGAGGCATATACTTCATCTATATTTACAATACCTTTTTTACTAGAAATATCTTTTTGGGAATTATTTAAGGATAGAAATAATTTCTTTTTACTTTCCAAATAATTTTGAAAATTATTATGAATCTCAAAATGTTCATCACTAATATTAGTAAGAATGGCTATATTGAAATCGCAGCCTGCTACCCTTGATAAGCTAAGTGCATGGGAAGATACTTCCATAATAGCATAATCAGTTTTACCGGCCACCATCTGGTATAATGCCTTTTGTAAATCAAGGGATTCCATAGTAGTCATTTTAGAAAGATTTGTTTGGTGGTTAATAATATTTTCTACAGTGGTTAAAAGGCCAGTCTTTTTATGGTCTTCCTCTAATATCGCTTTAAGCATATAAGCTACCGTAGTCTTGCCATTAGTGCCGGTAATTCCTATTAACTTTAAATTTCGAGAAGGATAATGGTAATAGCGATTGGCTAAAAAAGCAAGCGCTTTTCTGGTATCCTTCACCTGAATAGTAGTAATATTAGCATCTACCACGATATCTTTTTGGAGCAAGATAGCCCGCGCTCCTTTTGTTATAGCCTCAGGAATAAATTGATGTCCATCAGTAACAAAACCAGTAATACAAACAAATAAATTACCTGGCTCAACCATCTTAGAGTTTTGAGCTATACCACTAATGTCAATTTCGGTATTCCCTTTAATGATTTCTATTGGTAAATCCCTGATTAAAGTTGATAACTTCATCGTAAATATTTCATACCTTTGCTAATATTATTTTAATATCTATGGTTTTTTAAAAATCTTTAATCTCTACTTTTTTTAAGTAAAAGACTGTCTAACAGACCAGAAATATCTTACTTAATATTTTCAGAAATGTAAATATTTTTAATTTATTTATTTATTTTATTCAGGAGGAATCGATAGATAAGGTAGTACCTGTGAGGCAATTTCCTGGAAAACTGGTGCTGCTACCGTTCCTCCATAATAACTCCCCTTTGGTTCATCTAACATAACTAAAATAGCAATTTCGGCATCATTAACCGGAGCAAAGCCTGCAAACCAGGAGGTAAACTTTTCATTAGAATATCTGCCTAAGGAAAAATCAAATTTCTGGGAAGTACCAGTTTTACCAGCAGCAGTATAACCTTCCAATTTTGCCCTACTGCCAGTACCATTCTCCACAACCTCCTGTAAAATAGTTGACATTGTTTTGGCAGTATGGGCAGATATAACTTGCTGTACCTCTTCAGGTTGAAATTGTTTAACTACCTCAAATTCTTCATCCAATATTTTACTAACTAACAAAGGTTTCATCAAGATACCCTTATTGGCAATTGCTGCAGTAGCCATCGCCAACTGCAGAGGAGTGACAGAAATTTCCTGGCCAATGGATAAGGAAGCATTAGAAAGCTTAGACCATTGCTTTACTGGTCTAAATAATCCGGGAGATTCACCAGGAAGAGTTATCCCGGTCTTTTCGCCAAAGCCAAATTTACTTATAGAATCTGCAAAAATGTTCTTATCAATTCGCGTGCCTACCTCTATTACCCCTACATTACAGGAATTTTTTACAATATCGGTTAAATCCTGTAAACCATGAGGGTCAATATCACGAATTACAGTACCTTGATAATTAATCCATCCTTTACAATTAAAACGGTCATTCAAACTGGCATAACCATGTTCCAGAGCAGTAGCAATGGTAAACATTTTAAAGGTTGAACCAGGTTCATAATTATCGGTAATGGCACGATTCCTTCTGTTGGCTTCTGGTGAGCTCTGAAAATCATTAATATCAAAAGAAGGTCTTACTGCCATACTTAAAATTTCTCCAGTTTTGGGATTAATAACTATTGCTACTGCTGATGCTGGATGATACTGTTGAAATGTCTTATTTAGAGCTTCTTCAGTAATATATTGCACTACCTCGTCTATGGTAAGCACTATTGATAATCCATCTCGGGATGGTTGCCTTTTTTCTATACTCAGAGGTATTTTTTCTCCAGTAGCATCTCTTTCCATCACTATCAAACCAGGCTGGCCTTTTAGTTCATTATCAAAATATAATTCTAGACCTTCCAGACCTTGATTGTCTATTCCCACAAAACCCAGTAAATTAGCAGCTAAAGATTCTCGAGGGTAATATCTTTTGTTTTCGGTTACAAAATCAAGTCCATCAATCTGTAATTTCTGTATTTCTTCATATTGTTCTGCAGAAAGTTGACGGTCAATCCAGACAAAATACCCTTCTTTTCTTAATTTTTCCGCGATATCCTGGTATGCTAAATCAAGTTTTGTAGAAAGCAATTGAGCTACCTGATCAGGTTCATCAATTTTATAAGGCATGGCAAACAATGATTTTGATTCTACGTTAACTGCTAATTTTTTTAAATTACGGTCAAAAATGATTCCTCTTTTGCCATCTAAAATATAGGAAGTGACATGCTCTTTACGAGCAAGTTCATTTAATACAGTACCTCCTACCACCTGTATATTATAGAGTCGATAAATGAGTAGCAGAAAAATGATAATAAAAATAACAAATAATAAAAAAATCCTTTCCTTTTTTTCAGAAAATTGTGCCAAAACAAAATGCCTCGTCTATTATTCAATAATTATTGGTATTCTATTGGTTTTTAAAAATCGGTAAGTTAGCAAATTTTTTTAGAAAAGCATCGGCTTCTAAAAATATTCTACCATCTTCTTCTGAAGGTTGATGAGCAGTCATATTATTAATTGTCTTGGCTGGAAGCATAGCCACGAACTCAATTTTGTCAGGTCGGCACATACCCAATTCCTGTCTTGCTATTTTTTCAATCCGGGTTAAAGAAGAAAGCTGCTCCACAGAACACTCTAACTGATATTTCTGCACTAAAAGCTCATCTCTTTTCTTCTCTAAATCAATTGATTGATAACCCAATTTCATTAAGGTGATGTTGCTGCAAATATATCCAATAACTAATAAGCTAACTATAATTATAATATAGATGAAAAAGGAGAATGATAACTTATGAACTTTTAATTGAAAATGTTCATTTTCCTCTAAAAAGATCATTTCTTTCATTTTCAGACCCTTCCCCTAGATATTCAAGGGGAATCCTTCCCCTTGACAACCCCTGAAAGAGAATACAATTCTAAGAAAATGCTATCTTGTTTATCAACAAGATAATCAGGGGAGGTATCCCCTGAAACCCCCCTCTTATCAGTATTGAGTATCTAGTATTCAGTATATAGTGCAAATTTCAGTTAAAAAATAAAGAACAATATCTTTTAAAGAAATGCTATCTTGTTTATCAACAAGATATTCAAGGGGAATCCTTCCCCTTGACAACCCCTGAAAGAGAATACAATTCTAAGAAAATGCTATCTTGTTTACCAACAAGATAATCAGGGGAGGTATCCCCTGAAACCCCCCTCTTATCAGTATTGAGTATCTAGTATTTAGTTTAAATTTCAGTTAAAAAATAAAGGACAAATCCTTTTCAAGAAATGCATATCTTGTCTTGCTAAATTTTTTATAACAAATCAATCCCTTTTCTCCTTCTAAGGGAGTGTTAAATATATTGTTCCTAATTTGAGACAGATTATCTAACAATA
>JAGPKD010000063.1 GCA_018054125.1 Candidatus Oleihabitans oleiphilus
CTAGAAATAGTCACATACCTACTAAGTTGTTTTTGAGACATCGGATAATGTACCTCTTTATTCATAGTGACATTTTATCAAGATAATTAATAAGGTGACATTATCATAAAATATTCACAAAATTTTTGAATACCTATTGACATATTAAAAATAAATGTTAAAATTTTTAACAATTAAATATTACTAATCAAATAAAACTTTTTCATTTTTAAACCTCCTAAACAAATTACCCGGCAAAAGCCGGGTAATTTGTTTTTAATCTATATCCAATATCTCCCTTCAAGGAAGATGGAAGGGAAAGAGTGATAAAGTATTACTTTTTAATAATCAATTTATTGCTGAACAATTTCTAAAAATACCTTGACTAAATTAGCATCTTAAAATAAACAATATTAAGTTTCATCAATCCAGGGAATCATAGCCCGTATCTTCTCACCTACTTTTTCAATGAGCAGATTAGATTCTTTATCCCGCATGGCATTAAAGAAAGGTCTTCCCACCTGATTTTCCAACAACCATTCTCTGGCGAAACTACCATTTTGAATTTCTGTTAACAATTTTTTCATTTCTTTTCTGGTTTCCTCCGTGATAATACGTTTACCTGATTTTAAATCGCCGTATTCTGCAGTATTACTAACATTATCTCGCATATGGGTAATGCCACCAGCATAAATCAAATCAACAATCAATTTTAATTCATTGAGACACTCGAAATAGGCTACTTCCGGCTGATAGCCTGCTTCAACTAAGGTATCAAAGCCAGCCTGAATTAAAGCCACTACGCCCCCGCATAAAACAGCCTGTTCTCCAAAGAGGTCTGTTTCAGTCTCTTCCTGAAAGGTAGTTTCAATAACTCCAGCGCGTGTTCCTCCAATAGCCTGGGAATAAGCGAGTGCTGTATCTTTGGCATGACCAGTGTAGTCCTGATATACCGCAATCAAATTAGGGACACCACGACCCTGAGTATACATCTTTCTGACAATAGCTCCTGGCCCCTTGGGGGCAACCATGATGACATCTACATATTTTGGGGGTATAATCTGTTTGAAGTGAATATTAAAACCATGAGAGAACATTAGAGTATTGCCTTCTCTCAGATTTTCCAGAATTTTGTTTGAGTGGCATACCTGGGGTTGTACCTCGTCCGGGATCAGAATCTGGACGATATCAGCTTGTTTAACTGCTTTTTCAATTGTGTCCACTATTAGACCATCTTTTTTGGCCTTTTCCCACGAATTACCATTTTCCCTTAATCCCACAATAACATTAACTTTGCTATCCTTAAGATTAAGAGCTTGTCCCCGTCCCTGACTACCATAGCCTATAATGGCTACTGTCTTGTTCTGTAGATAACTTTTCTGTGCATCCTGATCATAATAAATTTTGGCCATTTTACTATTTCTCCTTCTATTTTTTTTATTATTTTTTATTGGTGATTATTAATAAAAATTAATTTAAAATTCTTTGTGCTCCTCTGGTAAGAGCAATTTTACCGGTTCGGGAAATTTCCAGAATTCCAAAAGATTCCAGTAACTTTAATTTGGCATTGATCTTATCCTCGGTTCCAGTTACTTCAATAGTGAGAGCTTGTTTATCAATATCTACAATATGTCCTCGAAAAGTATCTACCAACTGCATAATTTCGGTTCTCTGATCCGTTGACTTAGTGCTAACTTTAATTAAAGCTAATTCCCTTTCTACGGAGGCCTCTTTAGGGAGGTCTCTTACTCTAATTACATCAACTAATTTGTTTAGTTGTTTGGTAATTTGTTCCAGAATATTATCATCTCCTTCTGTTACTATAGTAATTCGAGTGATTCCCTTTTTTTCTGAATGACCAGCGGCAATGCTATCGATATTAAATCTTCTACGATTAAAGAGGCTAGCAACTCGAGCTAATACCCCTGGGTGGTCTTTAACTAAAATAGCAATGGTATGTTTCATGATTCATTACCTCCTAACATTTTATTAATCGGTTCTCCAGGTGCCACCATAGGAAATACATTTTCTTCGGGTGGGATGAGACAATCGATTAAGAAGAATTGTCTTTCCGATAGTGCCTGGGCGAGAGCGGAATTAAAATCATCTATAGTAGATGCTCGAATACCTTTTCCTCCATATACTTGAACCAATTGAGCAAAGTCCGGACTTCCCTCCAGACTGGTTGAGGCATACCTCTTTCCAAAAAAGAGTTCCTGCCACTGGCGAACCATTCCTAAATAACCGTTATTCATAATGAGGACCACAAGAGGCACTTTATTATGAATGGCAGTGGCTAATTCCTGAATATTCATCTGAAAGCCACCATCACCAGCTATACAGATAACTCTTTTTTCTGGGCATCCTATCTGAGCACCAATGGCTGCTGGTAATCCAAAGCCCATAGTACCTAATCCTCCTGAGGAAATACAACTTCTGGGATGACCGAATCTGTAGTATTGAGCAACCCACATCTGATGTTGACCCACGTCAGTGACAATGATAGACTCTCCTTTGGTCAGTTCATATAATTTTTCGATAATATATTGTGGCCTTAAATGATTGTCCTTGCGATATTTGAGAGGATTATTCTCTTTTAAGGTTGCTATTCTATTCAACCAATCTTTTTCCTGTTTTGGTTCTACTAACTGTATTAATTTAGTGAGAACATATTTTAAGTCTCCTACGATAGGAATATCAACTCTGATAATCTTACTGATTTCGGCAGGGTCAATATCAACCTGAATAAATTTAGCCTGAGGGCAGAAATCTTTAGCATTTCCAGTTACCCGATCATCGAAACGCGTCCCCAGGGCAATAATTAAGTCTGCTTCACTTATGGCCATATTAGCATAATATGAGCCGTGCATTCCTAACATTCCTAATGATAGGGGGTGTTCTGCTGGAAAACTACCCAGTCCCATCAAAGTGGTAGTTACCGGAATATTTGTTTTCTGGACAAACTCCCTCAGTTCCTCGCTAGCATTGGCATTGATAATTCCGCCCCCTCCATAGATAATTGGTTTTTTGGCCTCCTGGATAGCTTGAGCGGCTTTTTTAATTTGATTTAGATTTCCTTTCCATTTTGGCTGATATCCAGAGCAATGATAATTTTCAGGATAATGAAATTCTGTTTGGGCTAGCTGGATATCTTTGGGTAGATCAATTAAAACAGGTCCTGGTCTACCATTTCTGGCAAGGTAAAAAGCCTCTTTAATGATGGGAGCAAGGTCTTTGATATCCATCACCAGGTAATTATTCTTGGTAATGGGTAAAGTAATACCAATAATATCCACCTCTTGAAAGGCATCAGTCCCGATAAGTGGTGAAATAACCTGACCGGTAAAGGCAACTATTGGTATCGAGTCTAAATAAGCATTAGCTAAGCCAGTCACTAAGTTGGTGGCTCCTGGGCCAGAGGTAGCAATGCATACCCCCACCTTGCCAGTTGCCCTGGCATAACCATCAGCAGCGTGTACTGCACCTTGCTCGTGTTTAGTTAGTATATGGGTGAAAGTGGCTTTTTGGTAGATGGTATCATATAGAGGCATAATAGCCCCGCCGGGAATCCCGAAAACCACCTCTACTCTCTCCTTTTTTAAGCATTCCACAATAATTTCGGTTCCACTTAGTTTCAATTTTACTCCTCCTTTTTTGATAATATAGTTTTGTTTGTTTTCCTGGTTTGTTATTTAAAGAAATAATTTCAGTCTAGCAATTGTATTTAAACGATATATGTTATGCATAATACGGTATACTATATTCACCCTCACCTTACCTCTCCCTTCTAAGGGAGAGGATTAAGATGATGAGTATGACTATATTCATTTTTATTTAATAGACCACAGATATAACATAAAATTCGATATAACTTATACGTAATACGGTATACCATTTTGTCATTGCGAGGAGCGAAGCGACGAAGCAATCTCATTCATTTATACCCGCAGTATCAATGAAAAGTGGCCAGTTATTGGTTCTCAATTATAAGACCAAAGATACGAGTATAATAGTATGAGACTGCCACGCCTGCCTCTAAACATTAGTTTAGGGGCAGGCTCGCAATGACCTTTTGCTTTGGTAGTTTATCTTATAATATTGAAATTGCTTGGCAATTAGTATATTCAGGGGAGGTATCCCCTGAAATCCCTCAAAGATAATACAATTCAAAAAAATTCTATCTTGTTTTGCAAACAAGATATTCAAAGGGAATCCTTCCCCTTGAAAACTTCTGAATTCATTCTGATTCTGATACTGTAAAATAAAAAAGTCCTTCTCCTATCTTGATATTTCAATCAAAATAGGGACGAAGGACTCGTGGTACCACCCTAATTTAATAAAGAAAAAAATTTTCTTTATTCTTAGTTGGCATAACGCAACAGATAAGATAATCAGGGGAGGTATCCCCTGAAACCCCCAAAGAAAAATACAATTCAAGAAAATGCTATCTTGTTTACCAACAAGATATTCGGGGGAGATTTCCTCTTATCTTTGGATTTTTTATAGTATCTGAATTTCTTTGCTATTCTGATACTAGAAAAAATTGCGACTGGTATTTTTATCCACCAGTAATTTAAAAAGAAATGATTTTCAGTAAAATAGAACTACCATATCACACCATTTTCTGGCTCTCTTTAGTTCTTTTTCACTTACCTGTTTTCTTTATTTTGGAAAATATTAATTTGACAGGATTTTACTAAAAAAAAGAAGGTATGTCAAATATTTTTTTACCTGGGTCTGGGTCAATATTTAGGAAGATGTAAGGAGGAGAGGGATAAAGCATTACCTTGAGGTTTATTCAGTGTTCTCAAGGGGGAATAATTCCCCTGATTATCTTGTTTTTAAAACAAGATAACTTTTCTTTAATAAGGTATTTTTCTTTCAGGGGATTTCAAGGGGAAGGATTCCCCTTGATTATCTTGCAATAAAAGCAAAATAATTATAAAATTAATAACAAGAATAAATTTTTAGGAGGTAGAAATGAAATACAGAAAATTTTTTTATTCACCCCTTGGTCTATTGTTATTGTTAGTATTAGTTAGTCCTTTTAATGGTCAGGAAGAGGGGATAGCTCAGGAATCTCAATATCTGGATCAAGTGGTATTATGTCGAGATGTCGAGGAAAAAGAGCCGCTCCTGGAGACTACATCTTTCCAGGTATGGGATGAAAAGGTAGTTTGCTGGATAAGTTTTAGTTATTATTCACCGGAGAGTTTTTTCATTACCTGGGAATGGGAGGATCCCGCAGGGAATATTTATCATGTTGGTAATCTCGAAATGGAAGGCGGGAACTACCAGAATTATCGTACCTGGTATTGGATTAATATCAGGGATCATTATGCGGCAAATTTAACAGGTGGTTGGAAAGTAAGAGTCTATATTGATGGAGTCTTGCTGGCAGTAAAAGATTTTACTATTGGATAAAAACTGTGCAGTAGGCAGAGTTGCTCAGGCTATGAAATACAGAGGTATCTGGCCTTAGATTACTTTTCTATGCTAAAATTAAATTAATTTAGATATTTATAATCATAAGCCAAATTCAAAGGTGTAATTTATTTGGATTTGGCTTATTAATTTTCCAATATGGATTTTCCTAATTCAGTGCCTCTATTTTATCTTTGACAGCAGTATCCGGATATTCCCACTCTAAAATTTCCAGGTAAATCTCTTTATGGTGGAAAAATATTTCCAATGAATGGATAACTTGCCAACCCCCATTAATATTTAGTTAGCTAAATATATTATAAAGAGGATTTATTTCTGGTCAACAAAAAAGATGATTTTATAAAAATTTAAGATTTATTTTATGCACTTTTAAAACTTGTCTTATAAAATACAAAACAGAAGAAGATTAAAAGCTTAATGTTTAGATATTTTATAGTATCGGAATTTCAATAATTCCGATACCTAAATATAAAGGATGGATTTGTTATAAAAAATTTAGCAAGACAAGGTATGCATTTCTTAAAAAGGAATTTTTCTTTATTTTTTAACTAACATTTAAACTAAATACTAGATACTAACGATTGAGGGGTTTCAGGGGGCTTCGCCCCCTGAATATCTTGTAGTATCGGAATTTCAAAAAAATTCCGATACTACAAGATAATATAAATATTATTTAATAAATAATTAACAATATATTTTGCTTTTAATTCAGGGGTTGTCAAGGGGAAGGATTCCCCTTGAATATCTTGTATTTTTACACCATCTCTCTAATCCCCTCCCTTAGAAGGGAGAGGAAAGGTGAGGTTGATAAATAGTTATCAGTTTCTAGTTAACTGTTTTCAGATAAAAGATGCGGGTATAAGTGGATGAGATTGCTTCGTCGCTTTGCTCCTCGCAATGACAAAAATCGTATACCGTATTACGTATAACGTATACCGTTGAAATACAGTCGCTAGTCGGAAGTTCTTTAAGAGGTTCTCAAGGGGAATAATTCCCCTTGAATATATTGTTTGCAAAACAAGATAGTATTTTCTTGAATTGTATTTTCTTTAAGAGGTTCTCAAGGGGAATAATTCCCCTTGAATATATTGTTTTAGGAAAGAAAGGTAATGGAGGAAGGGAATGAAGAAAAATATCTTGCTTATTGGATGTTTATTATTAATGGTTCTAAGTGGGCTCAGAGGTAATCAGGTTGCTGCTCAAGAACCGATAACCCTGGGAATTCCCCAGATGATCGAGCTGGCGATTTCTAATAATCTTGATTATAAAATAGCAAACTATCAACTGGAAAATACCAAACTGGAAGTCCAAAAACTGGAGTCAGAAAATTTACTCACTGCATCCACCATCTCAAATTTGGAAAAGGAGATTACTCTATTAAAACAGCAAAATCAATTCCAATCAGCAAAAGACCAGCTTTTATTGCAGGTAGTGGATGATTATTTTCAATTATGGACGACAGAAAAAGATATGGAGAGTAAGAAAAAAAATGTAGAATTAGAGAAGATAATTTTAGAAACTGTTGAAAAACAGGTAGCAGCCGGATACAGTATTGATCTTGATTTATTGCAACAGGGAAATGAATATTATAATGCTCTTTTTTCTTATCAAGAAAGTTTGTTAACCCATAAAAAACTGATTATGGAAGTGAAAAATAGATTAGGCCTCAATAACGAACAAGATATTCAACTTAAGGTGTTATCAATTCCAGAATTTCCAGAAATAGACCTGAAGGAAGCTCAAAGCCAGGCCAGGGAAAACAGTCTTACTTTACAAAGTAAATCTTTGGAAATAGATCTGGCAGAACGAGAATTGGAAAAAGCAAGGGTAAATGGTTTATCACAGATAGAAATTTTAAAACTGGAGAATAATTTAACGATTGTTCAGTTAGAAAGACTCTTATCCCAGCAAGATATCGATTACCAGGTGGAAGCACAGTTGCTTAATTACCAACAGTCGAAGAATGATATAGTCTCCAGTCAGAAAAACATAGCAGAGATGGAAATAAATGCTTCTATTATCGAGAGGCAATTTCAAGCGGGCTTAAGAACTGAAGATGAATTGATTTCAGCTACCATTGGGGTATTGGATGCCCAATCCCGTTTGATTTCCTCTGTGCGTGAAGTTTACCAGGCCTATCTGGAATTAGAGAGATTAATTGGAACTTTAGGGGAAGGAGTCTTACCATGAGAAAGAGTATCAGTGTTAAGTGCCCTGAGCACACTATTTTTGTAACTATGATATTGATTCTTATCTTAATTTTCGGTACTTGAGAA
>JAGPKD010000064.1 GCA_018054125.1 Candidatus Oleihabitans oleiphilus
TGGTTCACCTTCCCCACATTAGCCTTCATCATCGTCTTTGCCGCCTTCTCCTCCGTCTTACTCAGACGGATATTCTTCTCTGTCAATATTTCTATTAACTTCTGCCAGGCGATCTCCCATTTCTGGTTGCCATTTCCTATTCCCAGCTCTTCTTCAGCCCAGAGCATGGCGGTAAGGATGGCTTCTTTAATGGTCTGTGCTCGGTCTTCTCCTAATTTGTTTTTTAGGAAGCCATAACCGAGAGAGACCAGGGCGATAAGGGTAGCCTCCAGTAGATAGTTACTTAAGAAGGTAGATAACATTAATTTTCTCCTTTCTGAATAAGTGATGAGTAATGAGTAATTAGTAATAAGTGATGAGTAATAAGTAAAAAGTAATTAGAAATAGTAGTTCCGTTAACTAAGGTAGGATAGTTATGATGAGATTGCCACGGCAAGCACTCCAATAATATTGAGTGCTCGGCTCGCCATGACTAACCTTACTTCCCCCTCACCCTCACCCTCTCCCTCGAGGGGAGAGGGAAGATGAGGAACTGATAAACTAGCTAACCAGCTAACGGCAAAGGGACTAGGTCCCTTTACTACACATCCATAACGTCGGTAGACTTGTAATCCAGGATACGGGCATTGACCTTTTCCACTAAGTCATTACCCCGATTATGGAAGATATTCTTAGCGATAATAAGATCCATCACTCCTTCTATAGCGGCATCCTGGGCGGCAAAGTCGGCATAGTCTCCGTCATCTATATTTTTAGGGTTATTTAAGGTTAGATTTACCGCTTTACCGATGCTATCTCTAAACTGCATATACAGTCGCTTATAGCTGGTTACCTCTCCTAATTCGGTGGCCATTTATTTTCACCTCCTTCGTAGCAATTAACCGGTAGGTTAATTGCGTAATAAGTAATAAGTGATGAGTAATTAAGATTTAGCCAGAAGCTTGAGATTGCCACGCCCTGCTTTCAGCAGGTCTCGCAATGACTAACCTTACTTCCCCCTCACCTTAATCCTCTCCCTCGAGGGGAGAGGGGAGATGAGAAACTGATAAACTAATGCTCCGTTAACTAAGGTAGGATAGTTATGAGATTGCCACGCCCTGCCCCTAAACTAATGTTTAGAGGCAGGCTCGCAATGACTAACCTTACTTCCCCCTCACCTTAATCCTCTCCCTCGAGGGGAGAGGGGAGGGAGAGGGTGAAATAAAGGGGACCGGCTACTTTCATCTATCTCTGGATTTGATCACTTAATATATTTTCGCTAACGACTATTGACTATTTACGACTATTCGGTAAGTTGGGATTCTCTTTCGAGTCTAATTTCATCTAAAGGATATTTCTGTAAGCCTACTAAGGCAGTGGCTACATCATAGACATCCTGTTCGAGGGCACTGGATTTTATTTTATTGAAGGTCTTACTCTCGATGATGGGTGCCCCGGTGTCGGGGTTGGTGCCGGTTACCATTCGAAGTTGTAAAGCTGAGTCTTGGGGAACTACGACTACTGTGGCCATTATCAATCACCTCCTTTCTGGCAATTAACCTACAGGTTAATTGCGTAATGGGTAAAATGAGTAATGAGTAATGAGTAATGAGTAAAAAGTAATTAGAAATACTAGTTCCGTTAACTAAGGTAGGATAGTTATTAGATTGCCACGTCCTGATAAATCAGGGTTCGCCATGACTAACCTTACTTCCCCCTCACCTTAATCCTCTCCCTCGAGGGGAGAGGGGAGGGAGAGGGTGAAATAAAGGGGACCGGCGAACTGATTAACTAACGACTCTCTCTATTTATATAGAAAAGAAAAAAAGGTGATTTTGCAGCACCCTAATTAAAAAAATTTAAAATTTTTTTAATTTAGTAATTCCTTTTCTACGGAGACGAGTAATTATCTGTCGACTAATTCCTTGAAATTTGGCTATTTCTTCATCGGTATATCCCTCCAGATAATAAAGATTGATAATCTTCTTTTCTCTTTCGGTTAAACGCTCATAACTTCTTTCTAAGCCTACCTTTATTAAGATATTTTTTAATCTGTCCAATTAGGTTCTCCTTTCTGGCAATTAACCTACTGGTTAATTGCGTAATAAGTAATAAGTAATGAGTAATTAAGATTTAGCCAGAAGCTTGAGATTGCCACGCCTGCCCCTTGCCCCTTAACTAGTGTTAAGAGGCAAGGGGCAGACTCGCCATGACATTTTATTGCCTTGTGATAGACTGGTAAGAGGCCTGTCCTACCGGTGAGGATTTTTAGGTTTTAGCCCGGAGGAGATTTCTATTTTTTGTTGAAGATATTGCTGATAATAGAGCCATAGTCTCCAGTCTATCGTCTTTTTTATATAACCTGAAAAAGTAACCGGCGGTCTTTCTTCATAATCGTAGACCGCCAGGATAAAAAGGAGGGAGGCCTGCTGAAAGACCTCGTCATATTCCAGGCCACAGCGGGCATATCTTTTGGCCCTGGATTTTAATAGGGGGGTAAATTGGTTGAATAGTTCCTCCATCGCTTTTACATTTTTTTGTTTAGCTTTAATGATTAATTCTTTTAGCTCGGACATTTATTTTCTCCTTTCTGGCAATTAACTAGTGGGTTAATTGCGTAATGAGTAATAAGTAATGAGTAATTTATTTTCCCCCTCACCCTCACCCTCTCCCTCCAAGGGGAGAGGGAAGAGGGGAGAGAGTGAGAGGTAGAGGGAATAAGGATTTTCTCTCACTTTAGTTCTCTTCCTGGAGGGAAGGTGGGATATACAGGTAGAGAGAGATTATTCCTGATTTGTCTGATTGCCTTTAGGGCTTTTTCGCGAGAGGCACAGTTCGGGGTATTTAGGTTTTTGGTAGAGGACGGATTTATCCCTCTCGATGTGTTGAGGTCAGGATGCATTGCCTCCCTATCTTGATTCATAGCTTCTTCGTCATAAGATTCAATAGATTCCCGCTTCCGCGGGAATGACATAGAAGGACACGAGGATGACAAAGAAGATTGCGGGAATGACCAAGAAGATTGCGGCTCTTGATAATCCTTCTTTAGGGCGGCCACCAGCCAGCCCACCGGATAATGAATGTTTCTCTGATTCAAAAGCAAATCTAATTTTTCTTCAATCTTTCCTGGAGGATAGTCTTTCAGCAATTGCTCGATAAATTCCTCCTTTAAATCTAAATCTTCTAACCTTTCTTTGATTGCTGGTATTTTTTCTTCTCCTTCCTCCCCTGCTTTCGCAGGGGGAGCCTTTATAAATTTTTTAAAATCAACAACAACGACGGCTTTGGTTGTTGTTGTATTGGTATTGTTTATATTGTTATTGTTAGGGTAGTGTTTTGATACCAAAGGAAGTTTCAAATTGCTACCAATACAGGTGTCATTTTGATGCCTATCAGGTTTCATTTTGCTACCAAGGAAATCTATTATTTTGCCCGGATGCTTGGTGAGCTCTTCCAGGGTAGTAATCTGATAGATATTATTTTTATAATTACCGGTAGTGAATTTACCCCTTTTGATATTTTTAATCAGACCAAACCTCATCAGGGTATTCTGGTATCTGAGTAAAGTAGTTTTAGCGATCCCCATCTGTTGGCAAAGGGAATCCAGGGAAGGCCAGGCTATATCCTTCCCCTTATAACAATAAGAGAGTAGCTCCAGATAGAGTAGGGCTGGTCCTATCCCTAAGACCTTGACCCATTGCCGGAGGAAGTAGTTGGGGATAATAAGGTAGCCCTCTTTTTCTCCCTGGCCTGGATTATTGGGGTTATTTGGTTTTTGTTTTGGCATATTTTTTCCTTTCTGTTAAGAGATTGCTTCGTCGCTTCGCTCCTCGCAATGACATTTTTAGTTTGGTCGACCTTTTTTATTACAACATAAAAAAAATTTCCTGTATCATATTTTCCATTTGTTTTCTATTTGTTTTTGATTTATTTTCGATTTGTTTTTATTAGAAGTTAATCTGAAAATAAAAAAATCCGAACAACCTTTTTAATTGTTCGGATTTAAATTTAGTCAGAAAATGGAGACTGGTGAGACGCCTTTCCTACTGGTTATTAATTTATTTTAATTTCTGTATCATTTATATTTAACATCACACCTCTTCCAGATACTATTTTAAATATATCCTTAACTTTTTCTTTATTTGTTTGATTATTACCAATTACCTCTAAAATATCTCTTCTTAATTTATGTATATGTTGAATTATCCGGGTATAAATTGCATCCTTTTCATCCCACCACAATTCCTGTAGAATTTCCTCGTAACTCACTACTTCTCCTTGGTGTTGAGCCAGAAAATAGAGCAGGGAAAATCCTCTGGCGGTAACTTTTATCTCTTCTCCTTGAAAAATTATTCTATCGGAGTGGTGGCGGTCAATTTCTAAGATAATCGTTGGTGGTGGGTGGTTAGTATTTAGTGTTTGGGGAGAAGAAGAGCAAGATTCGGATGAGAAGTGGCCAGGGGGAAGTGGTGAATTACCATAATTACTTTTTAATGTTTCTCTCATGAGACAATTTTTTACCAATATTTCCCCTTCTTGCTGGTGGTAGTCGAAGATAAGATTAAAATAAAGATTCTCGTATATAGTCTCTTGTAATTTGTTGTGGGCTAAAAAGATTAGCCGACCAAATTCTTCTTTTTTGCTAGATAACAGGCAACAGGTTTTGTCTTTTACTCGGTTATTTAAGATCCCCGCTTTTCCTCCGATATTCTCTATATCGATAAAACTCAGAGCTTGCTGAGGATTGTTTTGGTAATCTTCTTTTTCTTTACCAAGTTTTCCTGGCACTAAAATCACATTTTTAAAGTTGGGGTTTATTTCCATAACCTGGGTAGTGGCGGCACAAAGCACTTTTATCTCTCCCTTTCTGACATAAGTTTCTATCAGCTCTTTTTCTTTCCGGGTAAGTTCACTATGGTAATAGGCTATACCCTTTTCTAAGAGAGTTAGCAATTTTTCTGGGGAGGGAGTATCCTTTATTTGATAAAATTGATTTATCGCCTGGTTAGCCCGCCGGCACCCCTCGAGGTGGGAGGAAAGATAAAAAGCCCATTGTTGGGCCTCCTGGCAGGTGAGAAAGAGCAGGAGAGTGGATTCATCCTTCTGGACAAAATAATTTACCGTCTCTTTTAGATAATCTTCAAAACAATTATCTCGAACTTTTTGGGCTGTAAAGAATTTTTCTTTTCCAGTCTTTCGGGTATTATGTTCTACATATTTAAATATACCTTCTCTTATTATCCCTTTGCGTAGTTCTATAGGGCGTTGGAAGGAGAAGAGTAATTGGGCAGAAAGAGAATTTTGGAGGGGTAGGAAATTTTCCATAAAGCTGGCTAAGGCAATAATTCGGAGATTTGGTTTTTTATTTCGGATAACTTCTATTATAGATTTTAATAAAGGACCTTTTTGTTGCTCGTTAATCGTCTGTATCTCATCTATTATTAGTAGAGAGACTTCTTTTAAAAAATCGGGAGAGGTTAAGAGGAAATGATTAAATTTTTCGTAGTCTATTACTGCTACATCATAATCTTTATTTACTATCTTTTGATCTTCTTCTTTTTGACTGGGGGAGGAGAGGAGGATATCTAATCCCAGGGGAGTATAAAGTTGGCTAAAGTGGCGGTATTTATCTTCCGCCATAAAAGGGAAAGGGATGGTGTAGATAGATTTTTGCTGGTAAAGAGTGCGGGTTATGACTGCTATCTCTCCGATTAGGCTTTTTCCTGAAGAGGGAGGGGCAATTACTAAGAGATTATGCTTCCCATTGCTGTCATGGCGAGCGAACGAAGAGAGCGCGGCAATCTCATGGCTAACCTTATTTCGGTCATTCCCACTTCCCCTTATGTCATTCCCGCTTCCTCCTATGTCATTCCCACTTCCCCTTATGTCATTCCCGCGAAAGCGGGAATCTATTTCTCGGTTATTAGGAGAAGTAGGAGAATTAGGAGAATTAGGAGAATTAGGAAAAGTGGAGCTATGTGGCAATCTTATTTGCCCGTCACAATCTAATATCCCATAATCTTTGATTGCTTTTTTCTGTATGGACCACAAATAAGAAGAATTGTTCTTTTCCAAGATGTCTACGATATAAGAGGGGATATTATAGTCCTCTAAACTTCTCATCCGCATCAGTTTTTTTATCAATCTGTTCATTATCCTTTGGTTTTTTCAAATTCTCATTTTTTTCTTCTACCTTTATATCTTGTTATTTTTTAAAATTAAAATGGCAACTGATATTTATTCTATCATTTTTTATAATATTTTCTACCAAAAAGAAGGACTTTAAAATAGTTTTGTAGTAATATAAATAGCGTATGATATATTAATTTAATACTAATGGCCGGGGGGTAAGATTAATTAGTCATATTTAGATTTGGGATGAAGTAATAATAAAATAATTTGGTAAATAGGAGGAAGGGACAAAGAGGGAGGAGAGGTATGGTATTTTTAATTTTTATCGTATCATTTGCAGTTAGTTTTGCTGGCTTTCCTCTTGCAATTCCTCGCCTGAAGAGGGCGGGGATTGTGGGGAAGAATATGAATAGTGAGAAACAGGAAGAGATTCCCGAGATGGGTGGGCTGGTAATGGCGGCAGGCTTCGGGGCGGGGATAGTCTTTGCTCTCTTTTTAAGGACCTTCTTTGATTTATTCCTTTCGGTTAGTTTGACTTCTATTCTCGCGGTGTTATCTACGGTATTGATTGTGGTAATAATTGGGGTCTTTGATGATTTGATTTCTATCAGCCAAAGAGTCAAAGCCTTTTTACCGGCCTTTGCTGCTTTGCCTTTAATGGCTATCAAAGAAGGCTATAGCCTAATCAGGATTCCTTTTCTAGGAGTAATAAACTTTGGCATTTTTTACCCTTTAGTCTTAATCCCCATGGGGATTACTGGGGCAGCCAATGCGGTAAATATGCTGGCAGGGTTTAATGGTTTAGAGGTAGGGATGGGAGTGGTGGCAGTAGGGGCGCTGGCTATTATTGCTTATTTAATTGGACAGAATACGGCGCTGATAATTTTGCTGGCTGCCTTGGGAGCCTTGATAGCTACCTTGTATTATAATTGGTATCCGGCGAAGATCTTAGTAGGAGATGTGGGAACCTTAAGTATTGGGGCAATTATAGCCAGTGCAGTAATTATTGGTAATTATGAGACCGCTGGCGTTATCTTGATAATTCCTTATATGTTGGATTTTTTAATTAAAGCCAAGAATCATTTTCCTGGTAGGAATTGGTGGGGGGTTTATCGGAAGGGAAAGCTTTATTGCCCAGATGGAGGACCAGTAGGGCTGGCGCAATTGATAATGAAGTTAACGGGTGGAATCAGTGAGAGGAATTTGGTGCTGGTGCTGATGGGCGTTGAGGCAATATTTGGCGTGATAGCGATTTTACTTTATATGTAAGACCAGTGACCAGGGGACGGTCCTTTGGTCAACTTCTCGCCTCACGAGCAGGGGAAAAGGGAACAGGTTACTTTTTTGATTTATGAAAATAAAGGTATGGAGATAATAAGGTTCGGTTGTTAGTGTAAAATCTTGGTAGGGGTTTTGGGTGTGTGTCAAGGGGACGGCAGACCGTGTGAAAAATAATTAATATTTTTTTAATTATGTCTATAAATGTAATCATTTTCTCGGCCATTTTGTTCTTTGACAGCATAATAGAAAAGAGAATGGGTAATATCGGCCTCCTATACCGGT
>JAGPKD010000065.1 GCA_018054125.1 Candidatus Oleihabitans oleiphilus
GAATAAGTACATAATCTCCTACTTCAACCTCCGGTAAAAGGTCAATTCTAATTAACTTTTTTATACTTCCCAGCAGAACCTTTGCCTCCTGGGGATTTATTTTTTTTATAATTTTACCAGGAATTGCTAAACACATACCAATGACTCCTTTTACCTATATACCTATAGTATTTCTCTTATTTATATTTATTTATATTTATTATTCTTACCACTCAGTTTAGTAATAATATGGCCAGACTGTATTTGGGCATTGGCCACTACAGCCTGCCCTAAAGAGAGACCGGCATCATTGGGGGGTAAGTTTTTATGAATAACAACCTTGAAATCCTTCTTTTTTAATATTTTGATAGTCTGCTCTAATAGAAAACTATTCTGAAAAACTCCTCCACTTAACAGAACAAGATTGAGATTAAATCTATCTCTTATTTTAACACATACCGAGAGAATAAGGTCCGCAACTGTATTATGAAATTGAGTAGCAATTTTAGTTGGCGGTATCTTTTTTTCTAAATCAAAAATAATTTGCCGAAACATTTCCTGGATATTCACTACCCAGCCCGTAGTTTCTGTTTCAATATGATAAGAATAATGTCCCTGATATTCAGGTTGACAGAAACCCTCCAGCTCCATAGCTGCTTGACCCTCAAAATCCACCTCATCTCTTAAACCAATAAGGGAGGCAACTGCATCAAACAACCTACCACAACTCGAGGTAAGTGGTGAGTTAATTTTTCTATCTATCATCTGTTTCAGTAAATGTAAATCCTGAGGTGCCCATCTTTTGGTTAGGGTCGGATAAACTGAATTTATCTTTTGATCATATAGAGAATAAAGATAGCTATAAGCCATTCTCCAGGGTTGGTGAATAACCTGCTCACCGCCGGGCATAGCCTGATATTCTAAGTGAGCTACTCGCTGGTAACTTTTTATTTCAGTTATCAGAAACTCACCTCCCCAGATGGTACCATCTTCACCAAATCCAGTACCATCAAAAGCAACACCAATTACCTTTTCAGTAATATGATTTTCAGCCATACAGCTGGCAATATGAGCATGATGATGTTGCACCTTCACTAAAGGCAACCCTTTCTCCTCAGATAACTCCTCAGCATAAGAGGTAGAAAGATAATCAGGATGTAAGTCACAGGAGACAATCTCAGGTTCAAATTGAAACATCCGGCACAATCTGGCAATAGCTTCTCGATAAGCTTTAAAACTGTCCCTATTTTTTAAATCACCCAGATGTTGGCTGGGAAAGGCATAGTAGTCACGGGTAAGACAGACCGTATTTTTTTCTTCTGCACCCAGGGCTAGCACGGACTTACTTTTTTCAGCCAGAATAATAGGAAATGGTGCATATCCTCTCGATCTTCTAATAAAGATAGAATGATGATTAGCAATTTTTAAGACTGAATCATCACAACGATTATGAATTCTGCGATTATGGATGAGTAAAAAATCAACCTGGGAAGCAAATTTCTGAAATGCTTCTTCATTCTGAATAATAATCGGTTCCTCACTAAAATTGGCACTGGTCATCACCAAGACTAAATCACTTTCTCGCAATAACAAAAAATGTAATGGGGTATAGGGTAACATAACACCTAAGTAAGCATTACCAGAGGCAATATCTGGTGAGAGATTAGAACATTTTTTCTTTTTTAAGAGGACAATAGGTTTTTCTTTACTTTCTAAAATTTTTTGGGCAAAGGGGGAAAGGTAACAAAGAGTCTTTACCTTAGCCACATTTTCCGCCATTACCGCCAAAGGTTTTTTATCTCTTTTCTTTATCTCTCTTATTCTGTTTACCGCCTCTTGATTTTGAGCATCACAAGTTAAATGAAAACCTCCCAAACCTTTTACTAAACCAATTCCCCCTTTTGCTAATTTTTTTTGCACTTCGAGAATAGGATGCTGGGTATCAATTTTCTGGCTTCCTTCATACAGAGAAACCTCCGGTCCACATATAGAGCAGGCATTAGGTTGAGCATGATAACGACGATTTTCCAAATCATGGTATTCTCTAAAACAATCAGGGCACATGATAAAGTCTCGCATGGTAGTTTTATCACGGTCATAAGGCATATCCTCAATTATCGTAAAACGGGGACCACAATTGGTACAATTAATAAAGGGATAATGATAGCGACGGTCAGCAGGATGGTTAAGCTCTCTCAGGCAATCTTCACAAACTGAGATATCAGGGGGTATTAAAATAACAGGGTGTTCATGATTAGAATTGCTCTTTTTTATGACAAATTTGGAAAAACCGAGGTAGGGTAATTGTTCGATTTTTATATCTTCAATATAGGCTAAAGGTGGAAGATTTTTTTTTAATTCCGGTAAAAAATTTTTACAGCTAGACTCTTCCCCCTCTATTTCCATTTCTACTCCTTGATTAGAATTAAGAATCCAACCAGATAGATTGTTTTTTTTAACCAATTTATGAATGAAGGGGCGAAAACCAACTCCCTGCACAATTCCCTGAATAGTAATTCTTTGTCTTATTTTCATCTTTTTCTCTGAAATATATTTGGGTATGATAGTTTTTAGTTTTTAGTAATATTCATCACCCTCACCTTCCCTCTCCCTTCGAAGGGAGAGGGATATGGTGATGAGCATTACTGTATTTAGTTTTAATAGACCATAGGTACAACACAAAATTCATTATAACTTATACGTAATACAGTATACGATTTTGTCATTGCGAGGAGCCAATTCAGTAATAAGTAACCAATAATAAGTAATAAGCAAACTAAATGCCCGATACCAACGACCAACGACTAATTTTAACGATATACCTTATACGATTACGATATACTCTTTTTGTCATTGCGAGGAGCAAAGCGA
Organism: Candidatus Oleihabitans oleiphilus; assembly: GCA_018054125.1. Classification (GTDB taxonomy): domain Bacteria; phylum Atribacterota; class Phoenicimicrobiia; order Phoenicimicrobiales; family Stramentimicrobiaceae; genus Oleihabitans; species Oleihabitans oleiphilus. The sequence goes on from JAGPKD010000065.1 coordinate 2,851, forward strand.
CGAAGCAATCTCGTCCACTTACGCCCACAGTATTATAAAAAGTTGTCAGTTTTCAGACCAAAGATACAGGTATAATAGTATGAGATTGCCACGCCTGCCCCTTGCCCCTTAACTGGTGTTAAGAGGCAAGAGGCAGGCTCGCAATGACCTTTTTCTGAATAATTTATCTTAAGAATATAAAAATTTCTTGAAATTCCAATACTATCAAATAATACAAATCAATTTCTTACCAATTATTATTTTAATTATTTATCTAAAAACAAAAAACTATTAACTAAAAACCCTCTTACTTTCCTTTATTGCTGCAATGGATTTTAGCCAGGCAAACCAATCTGGTAAGCCTTCACCGGTGAGACAGGATATCTCCATAATTTTCATATCCGGTCTAATATCCCGGGCTTCTTTTTTAAAACGTTCCCTATCAAATCGAACATAGGGTAATAAGTCAATCTTATTCAGCAATAAGACATCACATTTTCTGAAAATTACCGGATATTTGATGGCTTTATCATCTCCTTCTGGCACACTAACCAGATTGACTCTCCAATTTTCTCCCAGATCAAAGCCTGCCGGACAAACTAAATTACCTACATTTTCTATAAAAAAGAGGTCAACCTTATTAAAATCGAAGGCAGACAATGCTTTATTCACCATATTAGCATCCAGATGACAGGCACCATCCGTATTTATCTGAGCCACCTGCACGTTTAATTTACTAATACGCTGAGCATCACGGTCAGTCTGCAAATCTCCTTCTAAAACAGCAATTCTAATTTTTTCCCCTAATGCCATGATGGTCTTTTCCAACAGACTGGTCTTACCAGAGCCGGGTGAGCTCATTATATTAATAACTGGTATATGAAACTGCTCAAATAGTTGCCTGTTTTTATCAGCCATATCTTCATCACTTTTCATAATATTGCTAAATATTTTGATCTTAGTCAACGCTATTTCCTCCTCAAAGAAAATATTTTTTTATTATTAGCTTTGTTTAAATTACTATTCCTAAAGGAGATGCTCAAAGCAGAAAATGCCTCCCGGAAATTTTCACCATCGCAGTAGCCAGTTATAGACAAGATATTCAAGGGGCTCCGCCCCCTGAAACCCCTCAAAGATAATACAATTCAAAGAAATTCTATCTTGTTTTGCAAACAAGATATTCAAGGGGAATCCTTCCCCTTGAGAACCCCTAAATCAAAATCAAAATATATTGTTCCTTATTGAAGAAATAATACTTATATTATCTTGCAGTATCTAAATTATTGAAATTCCGATACTGCAAGATAATATCACTAAATTGCATTACCCTCTTTATAGTCATGAAAAAATCGCCTGGCAATCGCATAGGCAGCAAAATCATCATAAGGTCGAGGGGGTATCCGAAGGGAAACAGGTATAAACTTCCATAAGCCAGTTGGTGGATAATATTCAAAATAATATTTTCGGGCTTGCCTGGTAGTATCTTTTTCTGCTACTTCCCTAATCAATAAATCAGGAAATTTTTCTTTGATTAGGTTAATAATATTTTTTGAGTTTGTTCCACTTCCTATTACTATCTTCCTTATCTGGTATTTCTGTAAATATTCCTGCATCCTGTTCGTCAGTTCTTTCTTATTTACCACCGCTCCAGTAATAAAGCTTAATTTATTATCTACCACAGCAAGGCCACATTTCTTTTTTCCAGGGTCAATAGAGAGTATCACTGTATCCAATGTGAATAATACCTTTGTTAATTTATGGTATCATTATATCATTAATGTAAATAAGCCTTAAAAAAACAGTTTTATTCAATTTGCAACTCGCTCCGGATGGGAATAAATATTCATTCTTTCCTTCCGAGCAAAGCCAATTAGAGTAATACCTTCCCGCTTCGCCAGTTTAACAGCATAATCAGTAGGGGCAGACCTGGAAATCACAATGGAAATATTTCCGGTAACAATTTTTTGCATAATTCCTGAGGTAATACGACAGGAGGTTAACATCACTTTATCATCCATATTAATATCTTTTAAGAGGGCTTCTCCCAAAATTCTATCTATGGTATTGTAACGGCTTATATCCTCGCAGAATAGTCTAAGGGAACCGTTAATATCTGCTAATGCACAACTGTGCACCCCACCGGTCAACTTAAAAAAAACAGCCTTTTCTTCTACACTCCTCATCAAAGTATAGATAGTATTAATATTAATTTTAAGGTTATCTTCTTTAAGGTTAGAATAACTCTTTTGTCTTAAAATTGATTGCTTAATATTCTTAAGATTATTGGGACTGGTCAGGTCCTCAAATGATAATAAGGAGTTTCTAATCTGGAAATGAACACTTTTTCTTCCTGTTTTTACTAAGACTATATCTTTCTTATCCCTTATAATCCCCATCGTATATAAAAATCCTACTGCTAAATATTTTAAATTACCTGGACTACAATTTAAGGTCACCAAATTCTTCTGATTAACATAAATAGACAATACTATCTCTTTTGCTACTAAATCAGTAATCTCCTTTTGCTCATCTTTTAGGACCTGAATTAATTCTATTCGCACTCCTCTTTTCTTCTCTAACAATCTTTTTTTCTCCTGTTTAGGTTCAGTTTTTCTGCCCGGGTAAAGTCACTTATTAAATTAATATTAAAAAAAGAACGTAATTCTGGGTCAAATCTCTTGATTTCCTCTTCCCTGATCCAGCGTATTTTTAAGAAAGGAAAAATACATCTTATCGCTAATATTCTACTCTTTAAATTTTTTTCAATTATTTCTAGACAATTCTTACTATAAATGGCACATAAAGGTTCCAATAATCCCTCACTATGAGTAGGAATCACTAAATCATAATTATTTTTATTTTGAATCATATATTCAATTAATTTAGTTTCAATAAAGGGCATGTCATAGCCTATCACCAGATTATAAAAAGTAGGTGAGTATTTTAAACCGGAAAAAATGCCTCCTAATGGTCCTTTTTCTGGAAAAATATCTTCTATAACTCTTTTATATTTAAAGTTAGAAAATTTTTCTTTTGGTCCTACAATAATAATATCCTGCTCTGAAATACCTTCTAAGGAAACAATATTAGAAATTACTCGATCTATAAGCTTAACACCATTTAATAGGATATGACCTTTGTCTTTATCCAGACCAATTCGGCTACTTTTCCCACCTGCTAATACAATAACGGAAATGGGGACCGGCCTTTTTTCATTATCCATTATTCACCAATAAGCTAAAAAGGGGTTATATCCATTTCTCCCAGATATAACCCCTTTGTGTATCTCTTCATTTTTATAGTATTATTTAGTCTTTCTCAAATAAACATACCAGTACAATGTAGAAACAAAGAAGGCACCACCAATAATATTGCCTATGGTAACTGGTAATAAATTGTTAAATATAAATCCACTCCAGGTCAGCCTGCCTAATTGTTCTGCTAAGCCTGCTGATGCTACTACTGAGGCATTATTCTTGAGTATAATACCCATTGGTATAAAATACATATTTGCTATACTATGTTCAAAACCACTTGCCACAAAAGCCATAATTGGAAAATAAATACCTAAAATCTTACCAGGAACATCTTTAGCTGCTGCCGCCATCCATACTGCCAGACATACCAACCAATTACAGAGAATTCCTCTGGCTATGGCTACTCCCCAGGTTAAATTCACTTTCCCATTAGCGGTAGCCAAAGCCTTTGCTCCTACTGCAAAATTGCCAGTTTTCCAAAGTTCGGTACTATACATCAACCATACTACCAAGAGGGATCCAATAAAATTTGCTATATACACCCAGAACCAACTATTTAATAATTTCCCCACAGTAACATTTTTGTTTAGAGTACTTATTACTATTAAATTATTTCCAGTAAACAACTCTGCACCAGCAATAACTACCAACATAAGACCTACTGAAAAAACGCTACCAAATAAAAACTTGGAAAAACCCTCACCCACATATTTTGCTGTATCGTAAGTTGCAATAGTGGCTAATTGAGCCCCAAAACTGATATAAGCTCCTGCTAAAATTCCCAGAATTATCATTTTACTCCATGATAAATTAGCCTTAGTTTGACCTATGGTACAAAAAGTATTGGCAATAACTCCAGGTGCATTACAAGGTGTAGTTACCTCTTGTACTAATTGAATTTTTTCTTTTTCTTCACTCAATTTAATCTCCTCCTTTTATTTGATAATATCTATTTTCTATTTCCAAGATAATCAGGGGAAGTTTCCCCTGAAACCCCTCAGTTATCATCAGTATTGAGTATCTAGTATTCAGTATATAGTGTAAATTTCAGTTAAAAAATAAAGAAAAATTTCTTTCTAAGAAATTCTATCTTGTTTTACCAACAAGATATTCAAGGGGAATCCTTCCCCTTGATAACCCCTAATTAACCTTAAGGTAATATTTATCACCCTCACCTTACCTCTCCCTTCTAAGGGAGAGGAATGTGATGATGAGCATTACTGTATTTATTTTCATTAGACCGACCATAGGCACAACATAAAATTCGATATACGTAATACGGTATACCATTTTGTCATTGCGAGGAGCGAAGCGACGAAGCAATCTCATCCACTTATACCCGCATCTTTTATCTGAAAACAGTTAACTGCAAACTGATAACTATTTATCACCCTCACCTTACCTCTCCCTTCTAAGGGAGAGGATTGTAGTGTTCAGGTATAGGAATTATTAAAATTCCTATACCTGAAGATAATCAGGGGAAGTATCCCCTGAAACCCCTCAAAGATAATACAATTCAAGAAAATGCTATCTTGTTTTGCAATCAAGATAT
>JAGPKD010000066.1 GCA_018054125.1 Candidatus Oleihabitans oleiphilus
TAGTAATATTATTATCTTTTATATCTATATCTTATCCTAGTATCTTTAAGAAAATGAAATTTCTGGGAAATTTCATTATTTAAGGGGAATTCTTCCCCTTTTTGGTCATTGCGAGAAGCGAATTCAGTAATAAGTAACCAGTAATAAGTAATAGGCAAACTAAATGCCAGATACTAACGACCAACGACTAATTTTAACGATATACGTTATACGTAATACGATATACCATGATCTATTTTCACCCTCCCTCTCCCCTGGAGGGAGAGGGTTAGGGTGAGGGGGTGAACATATTATTATTTCTTACTTAAAATAAATATCTTTTAAATATATTTTTTTAAATGTTCATCTTTAGCCATCTGATTGACAATTTTTTTAATATCTGCTTCCCTGCTCTTGGGATAAATTAATTGAATAGGACCATCATTAATAATTACCAAATCAGATAAGCCAATGGTTACCGTTAATCCTTTATTATTGACAATAATACAATTATGAGTGTCAATCCCAGTATATTTACCCTGAATAATATTACCATTGTTATCATTAGCTACAAATCTTTCCATAGCAATCCAGGAACCAATGTCTTCCCAAATTATATTTCCTTTAATAAGTAGTAAATCGTCAATCTTTTCCAAAACACCATATTCAAAAGAAATGGAATCAATGATTTGAAATTGCTGCCTTATTATTTCCCCCTTTTCTAAAGTACCAATACTTTGAGCAATTTCTGTTATAGCCTTATTAAGTTTGGGCATCCATCTCTCGATCTGTTTTAAAATGGTCTGAGCCGGGAAAAAATAAATGCCACTATTCCAGAATAACTTATATATTTTACTATTTTGTTTAATCCAATCCAAGTCTGGTTTTTCCTTAAATTTTTTAACTATATAGATATCTCTTTCCTTAAACTGTTCAACCTGATTACTGGTGCAAAGATAACCATATCTTGGCTCCTCTCTTTTTGGTTCAATACCGAGAATTACTGGCTTTTGAAACTTCTGAACCACTTGAAAGGAAAATTCCAGCAATTGGTGGAATTTTTCTTGCTCTGGTATGTAATGATCTATTGGAAAAATAGCAATATTAATATCCTGGCTGCGATAATGAGTAATAAGAAGAGTCGATAAAGCAATACTGGCCGCGGTATCTTTTCCTACTGGCTCAACAATGTAATTAAGTATATCAATTTCAGGAATTATTTGCCTGATTGGCTGAAACAAGTCTTCAATAGTAGCTACATAAATATCATCTGTTTCAAAATAGGTTAATAGCCGCTCAAAAGTGTCTCTGAGCATACTGTTCCCACTGGGAGAAGCCAATAATTGTTTGGGTTTATTAAATCGACTGTGAGGCCAGAAACGTTTTCCTCGCCCTCCAGCTAAGATAAGAGCAATATTTTTCATTTCTCACCGTCCCTTCCTAATATCTCATCAATTTCTTCTAAATCAAAGCCACGATATTGGGCATAATAATGAAATATTTCATCGGTATAACCATTCGGGACTTCATTATCCTGGGCGATAAATTCCTGAACCTTAAAAGGTCCATGATTATAGGCAGTCAGGGCTAATTTTATATCCCCAAAATCATCATAAAGTAATGATAAATAATGGATACCAATTTTAATATTTTCTATTGGGTTAAGTAGAGTTTTTTCAGCACCATTCCATTTAATGCCAATATTCTCCGCCAATTCCTTAGCAATAAAACGACGAATCTGGCACAACCCATAAGCATTATAGTCTGAAACAGAGTCTACTATAAAATTACTTTCCACCTTGATAAGAGCACAGATTAAAAAAGGATTGAAATTATATTTTAAAGAGGTTTCATATATATTTTTAGCAATTTCGTAAATAGTCTCGCTTTCCAATTGCTCATTACTAGCAGAAATAATGTTCACCAAACGATTTATATAAAATTCTCTTTTCTGTTCCTCAGATACCATTCCGGTCAATTCCTGTAGCTGCATATAAATTTCAGTAAATTGGTCTTTGCTAATTCTCTCCTTTAAAAATTTTTCCATTTGAGTATTAATAGCATCCAGTTTCCCATTTTGTTCAGCTATTTTATCCTGTAATAGGCGGTTTTCTGTTTGAATATCTTGATAAGCAATATTTAAATCTTTTACTGATTGATAAAGCTGTTGAGATTGTCTTTGATTATTAATTAATAATACCAACATAATTATCAAAAAAATAATTACAGATTTATTAAAATACCTATCTATTATACTGCTTTTTTTTAACTTTTTATCTTTCTGTTTCTGAGTAATTTTATCTTTATTGTTATCCATCTTATTTCCTCAATTTTTTATACCAATTATTCAAATTTTTTAGGACTATTAGCTTACCTTACTTCCTGGAGAAATTTCTCTATCAGTAGTTAAAAGAACTACCTGCCCTCCATCTGAAGCGGCCAGCAACATACCCTGAGATTGAATACCTCTAATGTTAGCAGGTTCTAAATTAAATACTACCACAATATTTTTACCAATAAGGTCTTCTGGTGAATAATATTTTTTTATTCCAGCAACCAGGGTTCTGGTCTCAGTTTGAAAATCAACCTCTAATTTTACCAGTCTATCTGCCCCTGGAACATCTTCGGCTGAGATAACTTTGCCAACCCTTAAATCCAATTTTTCAAAATCTTCTAAGGAAATGGAAGGGAGGTTTTGTTCTTTATCTTTTGTTTTCTGATTTTTTTCTTCGACTTCTTTGAGCTCTCCCTCTGATTTGGTGGGACCAACTTTCTCCTGGTCCTCAATTCTAGGGAATAAATTAGCACCAGGATTTACTTTAGTGCCAGGTTTTAATTGACCCCATTTAGCATCTTGAGGAATAATCATTTTTTCCATATTATCTTTTATACCTAACTGTTCCCATATCTTCAAAGCAGTCGCTGGCAGGAAGGGATATACTAATAAAGAGATAATACGTAAGGACTCAGTAAGGTGATATATTACCTGCCCCAACCTTTTTTTATTATTCTTGTTTTTACCTAAGAGCCACGGTTCGGTCTGGTCTATATATTTATTGGTTCTTCTTATTAGAGACCAGATATTTTCCAAGGCCAGATTAAAAGACATCTGTTCCATATTATTAATTACTTGCTGAACTGTATCTTCTGCCAGTTTTTGTAATTCTTTATCAAATAGTTCTTCCTTACTATTAGCGGGAGGAATCTCTCCATTACAAAATATTTTAGTCATAGCAATAGTTCGACTGAGTAAATTACCCAAATCGTTTGCCAAATCATAGTTTATGCGCCGAATAAGTAAGCGACGAGAAAAATTCCCATCCTGACCAAAAGATAATTCCCTGAGCAGATAATAGCGGAAGGCATCGGCACCAAATTCTGCTACTACCTGATAAGGGTCTACTACATTCCCTCTTGACTTAGACATTTTTTCCCCTTCAATAGTCCACCAGCCATGTGAAAAAACCATCTTAGGGGGACAAATACCAGCAGCCATGAGCATGGTAAACCAGATAATAGTATGAAATCTTAATATATCTTTTCCAATTAGATGCACAGCCTCCGGCCAATAAAAATTAAACTTTTCTTCATCAATACCATAACCAGCCACCGTTAAATAATTAATTAAAGCATCAAACCAGACATAAATTACGTGCTTTGCATCAAAGGGAACATCAATCCCCCAATTAAGGCTGGATTTAAGGCGAGTAACACTTTGATCCTTCAAACCTCTCTGTATAAAGCTTACAATCTCATTCTTTCTGGATTCTGGTTTAATACAATCGGGATGTGTGGCAATATGTTTCAGCAATTGGTCTTGATAGCTACTCATCCTAAAAAAATAACTCTCTTCTTTAAACTTTTCAATTGGTCTGCCACAATCAGGACACTTATTATCTTCTACCTGACTTTCTGGCCAGAAAGTCTCACAGGGAACACAATACCACCCCTCATATTCCCCTTTATAGATATCGCCCTTTTCATATAAGCGACTGAATATTTTCTGCACAACCAATTCATGTCTTTTTTCGGTGGTACGAATAAAATCATCCGGTTTAATGTGCAAAAGTGGCCAAAGATTTTTAAATTTTAAGACCACCCTATCGGCCAGTTCTTGAGGTTTTATACCCAGTTGTTCAGCTGATTTGGCGATCTTCTGTCCATGTTCATCAGTACCAGTAGCGAAAAGTACCTCAAATCCTCTAAGTCGTTTAAATCTGGCCATAGTATCGGCAGCAATAGTGGTATAGGCATGTCCTATATGTGGTACATCATTTACATAATAAATGGGAGTAGTAATGTAAAAAGCCTTTTTCTTTTCCATTGTTCTTTAGTTAATCCTTTCACCATATTAGTCTCTAAGCTTAAAAGAAAAGAGATTTATTTTTAGAAGGTTATCATTTTTTTCTAATTTCTAAAATCTTTTTATAAACCCAATTTTTAGGTATATAATACTCCTTGCTAACGAGAGATACAATATCCTTATTAGAATAACCTTTTTTCAGGTAATTTTTAATAGTTTCTATTACCTCATTTTCCCCTTTGTTATCAGAATCAAAACCAATAATTGATTCATTTTTTATTTCCCTTACCCCTTCTAAAACCAGAGTCAATTCACCCTTAATATCTTTGCTACTCAAAGTAGCAATTACCTCAGAAAGGTAACCTCTCGTTATTTCTTCAAATTTCTTAGTAAGTTCTCTACTGATGACCACCCTTCTTTCTCCTATTACCTTTTTAATAATCATTAAGGTATCCATAACCCGCTGTGGGGAATCATAAAAAACTATAGTTCTTTTTTCTTCTTTTAGATTTAAAAAAAATTTTTCTTTCTCCTTCTTTTTTTTAGGAATAAAGCCTTCGAAAATAAAACTACTAACAGGAAAACCTGAAATGGCTAATGCTGTTATTAAGGCCGAGGGTCCAGGAATAGGAATTACCTGAAGATTGTTTTCAAGAGCCAGATTGATTATCTCATATCCTGGATCACAAATAGCTGGCATTCCAGCATCTGAAACCAAAGCTACCTCTTGGCCACTTTGTAGGCATTGTAAAATATAACTTTTTTTTTGCTCTTTATTGAATTCATAATAGCTGGTCACCGGTTTTTTAATCTGGTAGTGATTTAACAAAATCCTGGTATGTCTGGTATCTTCCGCCGCAATTAAATCCACTTGGCGTAAAATATTCAAACAACGCAGGGTAATATCCTCCAGGTTACCAATGGGAGTCCCACAGATATATAATTTTCCAGCAGGTTGCTGTTCCACAAAAATTCCTCTCTTCTTAGTAGTCGTTAAATGACACTCTTTATGTTAAATATTCTATACTATTGATTTAAAAATAAGGGAGTTAATACTTTTAATTCTGTTCCCCCTTCTTTTCTTGCTTCCATAAGAAATCTTTTGGCTGGAATATCTTTTTTAGTATAGATAAATTGTAATACTTTAGGTTCTAAGTAATATCTTTTTAGAGTCATAATAACCGGTATAAAAATATCTGCACGATGGATAAGATAAAGCCGTCCCCCCTTTTTTAAGAGATAATTAGCGATAAGCATCAGGCTCTCTAAGTTCATATTTATTTCATGCCGGGCGATTAATTGCTCCTTCTGGGAACTACTTTTCCCTCTGCCACTGGGAAGAAAAGGAGGATTGGCAATAGCAACATCAAAAGATTCACCGGAAAATTTTTCTTTAAGTTTTTTTATGTTACCCTGAAGAATATATATCTGATTTTCTAGATTATTCAGAGATACATTTCTTTTCGCTAAGGAAGCCAATTTCCCCTGAATCTCCACCCCATAGATAATATTATTTTTTTGAGGATGGTAAATCAGCAAGGGTATAATTCCGCAACCAGTTCCTAAGTCAATAATCTTTTCTCTATTCTTAACTTTCACAAATTGCGATAATAGAATGGAGTCAATTGAAAAACAATAACCACTCTTATTCTGGATAACTTTTAACTGATATTTACCCAGTGTTTCAATTATTTCCGTCGGTTGTAGATTTATTTTCTGCATGATTTTTTCCCTTGTTTAACTGATTATGATTATCCTGCCAATCTTGAAGAGATATTTTTATTCTGTTTTTGATATTTTCATTGTCTTCTTTTTCTATCGTTTCAATAACTAGATAACGACTCAATATATTAACTTCTATTACCTTTCCCTCTTTGCCTCCTTTGGTCTTTATTTGAGTACCTAACCTGGGATAATTTTTTAATTCTTCTTTATAAAATTGTGCTTCAAAATTAAGACAACACTTTAATCGACCACAGGTTCCTGATACCTTAGATAGATTAAGGGCAACACTTTGCATTTTTGCCACATTAATAGGTACTGGTTTAAATTCAGTCAGAAAGATGGAACAACATAATGGTCTTCCACAGATACCCAGTCCTCCTACCATTTTTGCTTTATCTCTAACTCCTATCTGTTTTAGCTCTATTTTAGTCTTAAATAGAGAAGCTAATTCTTTAACCAATTCCCGGAAATCTATCCGATTATCAGCATAAAAATAAAAGATAAGACGACTTTTATCAAATAAATATTTGCAATTAATGAGATGCATATCTAAGTTATATTTTTTGATCTTTTCTTGACATATTCTAAGGGCATCTTGTTCATCTATCTGGATACTCTTCCATTTTTCAATATCATGCTGTGTTGCTTTTCGCACAATCTTTTTTAAAGGTTCTTCCAATTCTTCTAATTTGAGATATAAAATAGGTGTTACCACCTTACCAATATCAAGTCCTAGAGTAGTTTTTACTACACAAAGGTCTCCTACCTCCAGGATATATTTTCCATATTTAAAATAGTAAATAAAGTTTGAATTATGAAATTGTATTCCAATAACTCTGGGCATTATTAATCACCTATCTGTATTAAAATATTTTCTAATAATGTTTTCGGGTTAATATGTTTTTCCAGTTTTTCTGGTATCTCTATTAAGTATTCTAAAATAAAAAGCAATCTTTCCTGGGAATAATATTTGGCAAAATTTTCCAGATCTTCTAAGCGGTCTGAGAAACAGAGTTTATCCCGTTCCAATCCTATCTTAAGAAAAAGGAGGTCACGGAACCATAAAACCATTATCTCTATAAAATCCAAAAAAGAATTCTTATTATCAATTACTATTTCATCATGGGAATCAAATAGGCCCTGGATGATCATTTCTGGCTTTCTTTTCATTAACCAATCAATATAACGGTTTTTCTCCTCCATTTTCCATTGCTCTGTAGCTAATTGGACTGCCTTACCAGGACTCCCCGCTGAAAGTAGAAGAATTTTCTCCAGATGTTTTTCGTCAACTGCTAAATTCATCCTGGCTAGTATCTCTTTTTGTTGCTCTGCTGTTACTGGCTTAAAAATTAATTTAGAGCAACGGGAGATGAGAGTTGGTAAAAGAATATTGGGAACTGCGGTAATTAAAATCAAAACAGCAAATTCAGGTGGTTCTTCCAATATTTTTAATAGTGAATTGGAAGCTTCGGTATTCATTCG